>JASLMQ010000175.1 GCA_030746455.1 Candidatus Latescibacterota bacterium | reverse complement strand
ATCCTTCTTCTCCTTTCTCACCATCTACTCAGGCCGCGAGGAAGTCGTCAAGGTCCACGATCCGTCCCTCATCGGAGGCCACGCCGCCGGCCTCGACCAGCGCCACGGTTTGCAGGTTGTTTGGGCCGCTGGAAGGGGGTTCGACACCGTCCTCGACATAGGCCTTGAACATGTCGAGCATCGCGTGCGAGGCGTTCGGCGCGTCATCGAGGGGAACGGTCTCGGGCTCCTTCTCGCCCTGGTGGACGACCTTGATTCCGTCACCGGCGATCTCGAGGCTGGCCCGTTCGCAGTCCACCCGGAGCACGCTGGCACTCGTGTGGGAGCAGAAGTTGCAGGTGTAGGCGCAGGTGGCGCCCCCCCTGAATTCGATCCAGGCGTGAGCGCCCGCGCCACCCTTGTAGGGGCTCCACGGGGGATTGAAGCTGATGCAGGAAATCCGCTTCGCCTCGTCGTTGAAGACCCAGCGGAGGGTGTCGAGGTCATGGATGCCCCGCTCCCAGAGATAGGCGTGGGCATCTTCGCCTGAGTGATGCACGCCGGGCCGCCAGCCCGCCTTGTCGATCAGCCCGAAGAGGGGACGCCCATATACTTTGTCTCGCGTGAGGCGCGCCAGGGTCCAGTTGGCGCCGCCGAGACGCGCGTTCTGTGTGACGAAGACCTTGACGCCCTGTCTGTCGGCTTCCTCGACGATTTCCTTGGCCTGAACCAGGCTCTTGGTGAAAGGCTTTTCGACGATGACGTGCTTGCCGCGCTTCACGGCGTCCAGGCACATCTCGCCGTGGAGGTCCGGCGGGGTGATGACGATGACGGTGTCGGCCTCGTCTGCGAGCGGGGAGTCCATCGCACCGGCCATGGAATCGAAGCACCGTTCGTCGGGAAGCTCGCACGCGGTCTGGGCCGCCTCGAGGTTCTCGGGATTGATGTCGGCGAAGAGCCAGGGCTCGAAGTCATCGCGCGAGGGGAAGGCCTGCCAGGGCCAGCGGCCCCGTCCACCTACGCCGATGTGGATGCATTTGCGTTGCATTGCTGTGGTTTCCTCCTTGAGATTCGGGGTGGTTCAGAAGGCCGAGACGGACTACACAAGTCGACGGACACCTACCTGCGTGGCAATGTGTCCTAGCACCATCCACTCGCAATCGTGGAGCCATTGTCTCTGCCGGTTCGCCTCCGGCGGCCGACTTCTCTTGTTCCGCCAAGAGAAGTCGGCAAGAGAAGGCGGCCGCTCATGCGCCGCGGGGCTGTCCTC
Organism: Candidatus Latescibacterota bacterium; assembly: GCA_030746455.1. The sequence continues at coordinate 5,828 of JASLMQ010000175.1, read as the reverse complement.
CCGCGAAAGACCCTAGCCAGCCCCACCTGAATACAGTGACCTACCGGTTCACGGGGCCGGGAAAAGGCAGAAGAGCTTGTGCCTGACGCGGGAGGGTGCTCTTCCTATCATCGAGCTGCCTGCCAGCAGTGCGTAGCCGCCTTCACGATGGAGCTCCCGCGAAAGACCAGAGGGAGGGCCTACGGGGGGACAAGCGGCCTACTGGCATCAGGGTCCAGCACGAGCGACATTGCTTGTGCCTGACGCGGGAGCTCCCCGCCTCCCCACCTTGTCTATGGCCGCGCTCAACTCGTTGGAGTAAGGGCAGCACAGGGAACAGGACGTGAGGGTGCGCCGCCTCTCAGAAGTCCTTCTTGGGGACAATGGGGCGGCCCTGGTTCGCAGATTCGATGGCCGCCCAGCCCAGAGCCACGGTTCGAGCGCCGCTCACACCGTCGCTCTCGCACGGGCGATCCGACTTGATGGCATTGATGAGCTCCTGGAACTCCGCGGCCAGGCCCTTGGTCTCACGCCCCGCGGGGAAGTCCATCCACTTGTTCCGGTCGGTCTGGCGAAGGCATACCTTCGCCGTGGTGTCCACGTTATTGGCAATGACCGTGCCCTTGGTACCCCAGACGTGCAGGTCGATGGCGTAGGGGCGCTGGCAGCCGAACGATCCGGTGACGTGTCCGACTGCGCCGGATTCGAACTTCACGTTGATGTTGAAGTGGTCGTCGGTCTTCAGAACGGGGATGTTGAGGTGGTTGGCGTAGCAGTGGACTTCGGCTGCTTCGCCACCCATCCAGCGGGCCAGGTCGATGCCGTGGCACCCGCCACCGATGAGCTGGTGACGCTTCTCGGGATCGAACCGCCATCCGTCGAAGCCGGGGATCTGCTCGTAGTTGTGGATGTAGCTCGTGTAGATGTGAAAGGGGTCGCCGAGGGTCCCGTCGGTGCACCATCTCTTGATCTGTTGGAAGGAGCTGTAGAAGCGGGCGACGTGCGCCACCATGAGGTGCTTGCCCGCCTTGCGCTGAGCGGCGATCATCTTCTCGCACTCGTCCACGGTGCGGGCCATGGGCTTCTCGACCATCACGTGCTTGCCGTTCTCGAAGGCCGCCACGGTCTGCTCCAGATGCAGATAGTCGGGCGTGGCAACCGAGACGATGTCCACATCCTGGTGCTCGACTAGCTGACGGTAGTCGGTGGTGGCGAGGGTCACGTCAAATTCGCTCTCGATCCCGTCGACCGTCGCCTGGTCGAGATCGCAGACGGCGGCCACCTTCGCATCGGGCATGCCGGCCACCTGCCGGAGTTGTCCGCCTCCCATTCGCAAGCCGATGAAACCGATGCCAAGCTCTCCAGACATCCTCTCCTCCTTTTGTCCTGATATGTCAAGACCGGGTCACGACGAAACATAGAAGATGCGAGCACAAAGAGAACCTGCGATTAGCCATCAGCCGTCAGCTATCAGCATTCAGCAGAACCGGCGCGTGGCGCACCATCGCGCCTATCGATCACTGGTTCAGCTGACAGCTGATGGCTGAATGCTGAAGGCAGCCTCACCCATGTCCTTATTCATTAGCCACTATCAAGACCGTAGCATGCTCGTATTCAGATATAGAATGGATCCAGCTCTACCACCCCTCACGGCCGACGTAGAGATCGCGACTCGCCATCGGCAGGGGGATCCGGATCCCGCCCAGTCGATGGGATTCGATGATGGCCATGAGCATCTCCTGGCTGCGCCGCGCCAGCTGCACGGGACCTCGTGTCTCACGGCCCGAATCGATGGCCTCCGCGATGTCCAGGATGCCGCTGACCGTGCCGCTCTCGAGCGGGATATCGGGGATGGACGCGTCCTCCATGGCTTGCCCACCTCTGCTCTGCTTCCGCAGACGCCACGACAGACCGTTGTCGAAGGTGCGTATCTTGCCCTCGGCGCCGCAGACCTCAAACTCGGCCCCCCGGCCGGCGGTGAAGTAGCCATGGATCCCGTTGGCGAAGCGCACGTATCCGGCAGCGATGCCAGGATCGGCGTTGAGCCGGCGGCCTTCCCAGTCGTCCTCCTCGCAAAGGATGGTCCCCTGAACGAACTCCACCTCGGGATCTCCGGCGAGGTAGAGCATGAGGTCGGAGCCGTGGGTGAGCCCCCAGAGGGCCGCGCTGGTTCCCTGTTGCACAATCACACAGTCAATGCTGCCCAGCTCTCCCGAATCGACGCGTTTCCGGATCTCCTGGTAGAGGGGCACATATCGCCGCTGGGTCCCGTAGTTGAACCTGACGCCGTTGCGCTCAACCGCGTCCACCATCGCGTCGGCCTCGGCCATGGATCCGCAGAGGGGCTTCTCGCAGTAGATGCCCTTCACCCCGTGTTCGGAGGCGTAGACCGTCATCTCCGAGTGGGTCGCCGGCCGCGTGGCGATGCAGACGATGTCGGGGGACTCCCTGTCGATCATTTCACGATAGTCGGTATAGCAGGTGGCGGCCTGGTAGCGTTCGCGGATGGCTTCGGCCTTCTCCCCAACGGCATCGGCTACGGAGATCAGCTCCGTACGATCGCACGCCACCACGGCAGCGGCGTGGGAGTAGGGGATCCACAGATCCGGGTGCTGTCGATCCCGGACCTCGTCATCGATGGTTGCGCCCATCCTGCCGCAACCGATGAGGGCTACTCGGTATGTGTCGGGCATTTCCGAGACTCCAAATGGGGTAGATTCTGTGGCTAGCGACGGTGTCCGGTAAGATAACTTACGCGGCGGCGTTTTCCAGGATATTTCGACGGGGTGGGGTATGAGAACGGCATTTGGCTTTGACAGGGAGGGAAGGGACGGGTATCTTGGCGGGGCGGGGAATTGGAAAATGCAAGATTTCCAGTGTAGAATGCAAGACAGAGGCTGTGGCCTCTCCACAACGTCACTGCTGGATAGGCGAGATTGCTTCGCCCCGCAAAAGGCGCGGGGCTCGCAATGACAAGTCGAGCGCGAAGGAGATGGAGGTAGAATGGAGATTCTGCTGACGAACGACGATGGGCCGGATTCGCCGCTGCTCGGGCTCGTGGCAGACGACCTGAGGGAACGCGGCAATCTGACGGTGGTCGTGCCAAAGAACGAGCAGAGCTGGACGGGGAAGTCGATGACGCGTTTCCGCGAGCTGAGACTGGAGCGAATGGGCGACGGGGCCTACACGGTCGATGGAACGCCTCCGGACTGCGTGAACGTGGCCGTGCATCACTTGTACGAAGCCAGACCTGATCTCGTCGTTTCGGGGATCAACGTGGGGAGCAACACCGGGATCGGGTTCGCCTTCTCGTCCGGGACGGTCGGGGCTTGTCTGGAGGCAAATATCATCGGGCTTCCGGCGGTTGCGCTCTCCCAGATCCTGGGGGGCGGTCTTTTCTTCGAGTGGACCGACAACAAGCGCTTTCCCGAGTCCGAGCTGGAGCGGCTGCGGGCCCAGACCCGCGACGTGCTCGACGCCGTGTTCGGACGGCTGTTCGAGCGGCCAAGATTCTGGACGGACCCCGTGACCTGGAACGTGAACATTCCCCCCCAGACGACGGAGGACTGGGAGGTCCGAGATACCTACCTGAGTCACACGTTCTACGGCTCGTGCTTCAAGAAGGAGGGGGATGTCTTCCGGCACGATATGGATCCTCCGACTGTGGACACGCGAGAGAACGCGGACGAGGGGGTCGTACGGGAGGGGCATGTGAGTGTGTCGCGGCTGGATATGCGGACGTTTGGTCAGCTTGAAGGCTGAAAGAATAGAAAAAGAGCGGAACCACAGATAAGCACCGATGAACACCAATTTGGTCCGTGCAAGTAGCCTGCATCGAGCCTGAGACGCAGTAGCTGCGGTGGGGGAACCAAGACCCAAACTACGAAAGGTACGGAAGGGAGAGAAGGGCACGGAATGGTGGTGGATCAAGACGAGGATCGGGACGAGGATCGAGGCGAAGATTGAGACGGAGATCGGGACGAAGATCAAGGCCAAGATAGAGACGAGGATCAAGACGGAGATCGGGACGAAGATGGGGACGAGGATCGAGACGAAGACGAAGAGAGGCTGGGACACATCAGATAGGGGTGAACAGATGAAACTGGTGGATACTGACAAGGGGATCGAGATCGACAGCGATTTCCCGTGCAGCAGCGCAGGCGATATGCGCATCCTGGAGGACGGGAGCTACGAGATCGGCTTCCAGCCCGAGGAGCTGCCACAGTGGTTCCAGGACGTGCTGGACGAGCTGTTCGATGGGAAGGGGGTGCCCAAGGAGTACATGGCCCACGTGCGTGTGACCAACACGGGGCCGGAGACGCGGCAGGCCAGGCTTCGCTTTCTGCTGAGCGGGAAAGGATCCAGCTACATGTATCCACCCTGGTGGGTGCGGCGAGAGACGGGATGGGAGTGGATCCCGCTCGAGGATACGTCTCACGAGGAAGGAGAGCGCGTGGACGTCGGCGTGGCGGTCGATCCCGGTTCCTCGATCCGTGTGGCGTCGGCGCCGTACGAGGATCCCGAGGCGGTTTGCGAAAAGGCCCGGAGGCTGGCCGAGAGATACGACGTCTGGACGTACCGGGAGCTCGGACCAACGGCGTGCGGACGTCCGATCCCTCTGCTGCAGACACCGTCACGCCCAATCAAGGTGATGGTGGAGGCATCGATGCAGTCCTGTGAACCCGTATCGTGGGGCATTCTCCACACGGCACACTGGCTGACGACTCCGACGATGCGGGTCCGGCGGCTGCTGGATCAGGTGCAGTTCTGCCTGCTGCCGATGACCAATCCGGACGGGGTGGCTCAGGGTCGGAGTGTGACCAACTCGGAAGGGGAAGTGCCCAAGTTCGGGATCAACCATCTGGTGGAGGGAAAGCGCGCGGCGAAGGAAACCGTTGCGGTGTGGGACTATCTGGTCGAGCTGAGACCGGACGTGGATCTGGAGGTGCACGCCCACTTCACCCGGGAGGAATTCACGCGAAGCGTGGGCATGCACGACCTGTCCTCGATGCCCGAGGAGATGCGTGGGAAGGCGGGCGCGATCGAGGAAGCGATATTCGGGAACTACCACGCCGAGCCGCTGGACAACCGCAAGGTGCTGATCGACCCGCGTCGACCGGAACACAACGTGTACGGCGGACGACATATTACGGAGCGGGCGGGTTCCGTCCCCGTATTCCTGCAGGCGGTTCCGGACGGGATCGAGTCGCACGCTGCGGATGTGCGCGAGATGGTTGAGACGGTGGCGGAGGCGCTGGTCCGGTGGGAGGACCGCTAGGCCGGCGGGTAGATGCGAGCTCCGGTCCACTGGAAGCGGAACTACGAAAGACGCGTAGAACGCGAACGTAGAGATGTCCGGGCTGGAGACTAAAAGGGGCGGCGGATGAACTTCCCGTGCTCCTGAAGGAGGCGGAGCACCTGGAGCGCGGCCTCCTGTGGCGTGCAATCCGCAGCTTTAATGACCAGTTCGGGCTTCTCGGGCGGCTCGTAGGGATCGGAGACACCGGTGAAGTGCGGAATCTCCCCGGCGTGGGCTCTCTTGTAAAGGCCCTTGGGGTCGCGCTCCTCGCAGACTTCCAGTGGGGTGTCCACAAAGATCTCGAAGAAGTCGCCGTCGTCCATCAGTGCACGGACCCGGTCGCGGTCGGCCCTGTAGGGACTGATGAAACTGGCGAGTGCCACGAATCCGGCGTCAGCGAATAGCTTGCCCACCTCACCGATCCTGCGGATGTTCTCCGCACGGTCTTCCGCGCTGAAGCCCAGGTTCTTGTTCAACCCGTGGCGGATGTTGTCTCCGTCGAGGACGTAGGCGAGCATCCCGGCCTCGATAAGGGCGTGCTCGACGGTGA
>JASLMQ010000174.1 GCA_030746455.1 Candidatus Latescibacterota bacterium | reverse complement strand
GCGGCTCCATCCCCCCCATCAACCGATCTGAAAAGCGCACCCGTTTCACGACCTCGCAGTCGAGACTGTACGGCACTGTCTCGTGCGTGAACTTCAGGTTGAGGACCTCGCCCCGGCCCGAAAACAGAACATCGTCGATCCGGAAGCCGGGAGGCGGAGCGAGGTAGAGCGCTCGGTCCTGCGTGAAGAGGCGGTCGCGGCGGCGATAGAAGGACACCGGGCCCAGTTCGTCGCTGATCTCCTTACCGTCTGCCGTGCGGATCATCGTACAGTGCGCAGACCTGGCCCCCAGTTTCGATAGCCGCGTCAGTGCGGGATGGGTCCCATCCCCTCGGTCGGTCGGGTTCTTCTTGAATATCTTCGCGAGCATTTACGATCCCCTTCACCTCTCTCACAGAGGGGTCCTCGAGTAGGGGTTCACGTCCCCGGTTGGTTCGGCGCGCGACGCGTGGGTCGGCCCCCTACCCCTACTATCGTCAATTCTACGTATCCAATAAGCCTAAGTATGCTCTTTTGAGTTCCTATGGTACTGCAATGCATGTGCCATTTCCCGAGACAAACTATCGAATAGACTTAACCTGTTGTACAATCACGGCTTCAAAGTGGTCCTCCACAGACCGGTCTCGAAGGTGGACCCGGGGAATGGAATCTTTTTCCGAGGCCACGCCCTACCCGTGTTGCCCGGTACAAACGCAGAAGGCCCGACGGGTGCATACTGTCGGGCCTTCTTAGGATCTAATGGATGGACGGGCAGGCTCAGCGCTGCCCGGGCGTCAGTCGGTCTCTCCAGGTGGGATCAGGAGGGAGCCACGGAAGCCGCTGGGTCTGCATGGATTCGTTCATGCCAAACCCCTATCCTCCGGGAAGAAGCCCGAGACGCAATAGGTCAACTCATCCCGTCAGCTCTTTGAAGAACTCGGTGATCCCATCCTTCTCGGCGAGGAGATCCTCCTGGAATTTGGCCGTCTGACCGGAGGAAACTTTCAGCTCGGACTCGACCAGATCGCTCGGATCCGCGATAGACTCCTCGTAGCACAACCCGATTCCCGAACGTTTGGTGACGATGTTCGCAAGGTGAACGATCAGGGCCTCCTTGAAGTGCTCCTCGGCAGCCCCCATCGGGTTGTGGTGCGACGCAATCGGCGTGACCAGGACTTCGGGGAACTTCCACCGGGCGGCCAGCCAGCCGCCAACCTCCGAGTGGTCGATGTCGAGGATGTCGGTCTCCGCGTCCAACGCCGAGCGCGCCTCCTCAACCATGTCCTCCACGACCTCCTGGTAGAGCTCATTGAAGTAGGTGTCCAGAATGACCTTGCCGAGGTCGTGCAGCAGGCCCGCGACGAAGAAGGTCCCCGTGTCCCGGTAGCCCGTGGCTTTCGCGATGAGTCTCGAGGCCGTCCCGCATCCGATCGAGTGGATCCAGAACCCCTCGCGGTCGAAGCTCACGCCCTCCTCGGCGTTCTTCAGGGTCTCGAAGACCGACACACTCAGGGCAAGACTCCGAACGGTGTCGAACCCGAAGACCACCACCGCCTGGGGGATGGTCGTAATACGTCGGGAGAACCCGTAGAACGCGGTCTTGGCCAGATTCAGGACCTTCGCCGAAACCGACATGTCGCGAGAGACGATCTCCGCCAGTTCATTGGCACTGGACCCGCTGTCATCGGCCACCTCCAGAACCCGCGCGACGATCACCGGCAGTGTCGGGAGGTTCTTGATGTTCCGTATGCTCAGTCTGATGTCTTCACGGTCCGTGCTCGTGTCTCCAGGTCAAACTCAGTCGGGATGATGGACGTTCCGGGAACCGATTCCGCCTCTGTTCGTGCCCAAATGGCATGAGGCTGGAATGAGAGGATCCAGCCTCATCGCCGGGTCGGCTATGGTGCGGCAGGGATCATCAGCCGAAGCGAACCCTCTGCCACGAGTGTGTGGTGCGCCCACAGGGAATCGAACCCCGAACCTACTGATTAAGAGTCAGTTGCTCTGCCAGTTGAGCTATAGGCGCAAATATCCGGTCTGCAGCCTGGCCCGACAAACTTGCCTGGCGCAATCGATTCGGCCATCTACAGGCGGAAAAATCTAAGGAATGGTAGGTCTCTTGTCAAGGGCTTTTCCCCGCCCCATCAACCCCTTCCTACTCCTCGGATTCCTCCTGTTCCGCGGAGAGCTGCTCCAGCGCCTTCTCCAGCTTCTCGTGCTTCTCATCCAGTTCGGCGATCTGCCCGTCGAGACCTGTGCCCTCCTTCTGGGCCTCCTCGATCAGGCGCTCCACCTTCTCGATTTCGCCGCTGTGCCGTGCGTGGATCTCGGCCGCCTCCCGGAGCTGAGGCCGGATCAGCGACGCCTGGCGGTTGTAATCGAATGAGGATCTGGAACAGGAAGACCGCGCAACCCAGGGTGATCACAAGGAAGATCCAGTCAATGGAAGAAGTCATATCGGCCTCACCCCTCACTCGAACTCGACGGTTCCAGTCTGCCCCCCGCTCTTCTTCAGGAGGCGGACGTTCTCGATGACCATGCCCCTGTCCACTGCCTTGCACATGTCATAGACCGTAAGCAACGAGATGCTGACGGCCGTCAGTGCCTCCATCTCCACCCCGGTCCGGTCGGGAACCCGGACCCGGGCCACCGCCCCGATCCGGTCCTCTCCCACCTCGAAGGTCAGCTCGATGCCCGTGACCGCCACGGGGTGGCACATCGGAATGACGTCCGACGTGCGCTTGGCGGCCATGATGCCCGCGATGCGGGCGGCTTCCAGCACGTTGCCCTTGGGAAGCTCCTCCCCCGCCACCATCTTTGCGGTCTCGGGCTGCATCCGGATCTCGCCAGCGGCGATCGCCTCCCGGCTGGTGACCGGTTTCTCGGTCACGTCGACCATGCGAACCGAGCCGTCGTCCGCGACATGAGACAGTTTCGCTTCCGACACGTCCTTCTCCTGCGGTTTACCAGCCTGGGTGCGCTCGGACCCTACCACTCCGTCAGCAAGATGATGTCCACCTCCGAGCCGGCCTCCACCACCTCGGCCTCGGCCTCGATCACGAACAGGCTGTTGGCGTTGGCCAGGGCGAAGAGATCCGCAGACCCGTGGTGGCCTACCCAGCGCGTTTGCCATCTGCCATCCTGAGCCTCGCTCCAGGCCGGCACGAACTGCTTGCGGCCCGGCCTCTGACGGAAGGTCTCCACAAGCGAGCCCTTCGCCGCCGGACGGTGCAGGTCGCCCATCTTCTGCATCTTGCGGATGGCCGGGCGAACCATCAGCTCGAGCCCCACAACCGTAGAGACCGGGTTGCCAGGGAGACCGAAGACGAGCTTCTGCCCCTTCGCCCCGAAGGTGAGGGGTTTCCCCGGCTTCATGCGGAGCCGATCGAACAGAATCTCCACCCCGCAGTCCCGCATGGCCCCCTGGACGAGGTCGTACAGGCCCGCGGACACGCCGCCGGAGAGCAGCAGGATGTCGCACGCCTCCAGCCCCCGGGCGATTGTGTCCCGCAATACCTCTTCCCTGTCCTCCGAAATCCCAAGGTACAGGGCCCGCGCCCCTGCGGCCTGTATCTGTGCGGCCATCGAGTAGCCGTTGCTGTTCCGGATCTGGCCGCCTTCCGGACGCGTCCCGGGCTCGATGATCTCGTCGCCCGTGGCCACCACGCCCACGGTGGGCTGTCGGTATACCGGAACCCGAACCGCGCCCACCGCCGCCATGATCCCGATCTCGGGGGGACGAACCAGGGATCCTGCCTCCAGCACGACCTGGCCGATGCGGACGTCCTCGGCGAGCCGGCCCACGTTCTTCCCGTTCCCGTATGCGGCAAAGATCTGAACCTGGTTTCCGTCCGGTGTGTCGGCCGTATCCTCGACCATCACCACTGTCTCCGCCCCTTCGGGCATGGGAGCGCCGGTCATGATTCGGGAGGCCTCTCCCACCGAAAGCGAGCGCGTCGGCATGGCCCCGGCCGGAATCTCCTCTACGATGTCCAGAACAGCGGGTGCCTCCGGCGAGGCCGTCGCCACATCGGCCGCCAGCACGGCGTATCCGTCCATCATCGCCTTGTCGAAGGGCGGCATATTCACGTCGGATCGGACGTCTTCTGCAAGCGTGCGGCCCAGCGCATCGACCAGGTCTACGGCCGTGACGTCGACGGCCTGCGTGTGATCCAGTACGGACCGGATCGCCTCTTCGATCGGAATCATGTCCAAGTCTGCTATCGCCTCTCCAGTCGGATCAGGCCACCCGAGATCGGCCCCGGCAATGGCCCGTTCTTGCCGTTCAACTGCCCCGAACCGGCCGGGCCCCTGTTCGCACAAGGCTAATATAAACAATCCAAAGCGCAAAGTCACCCCTCATGAGCCCCCCATCGCGCCGTGCAGATTTCCGTTGACTCGCAGGCGCCGTCCGCCTATCCTTTGACGCCACAAGGTCCGGGAGCCGGAACCCTAAGCTGGGTTAGGTGTCGATCGATTTTGAAGGGAGAGCCCACGAATGGGAAGTTCAGGAAGAAGATGTGCCGTCATCACCGGGGCCGGTAGCGGGATCGGCGAGGCGATCGCCCTCGCCTTCGCGAAAAACGGAATGGACATCGTCCTGGCCGGTCGACGCGCCGACGTGCTCGAACAGGCCGCCGATCGGCTCGGCGGAGACGAGTCCGAACCGCTCGTCCTGCAAACGGACGTGACCGATCGAGAATCCGTGCGCGCACTGGTCGACGGCGCCGTGGATCGATTCGGACGCATAGACATCCTCGTCAATAACGCGGGGATCAACACCGTCAAACGAGGCCTGGGGGATATCTCGGTGGAGGACTGGGATCGGGTGCTTCAGATCAACCTGACTGGGGCCTTCAACTGCTTCCGAACCGCACTGCCTCAAATGGAGAAGCAGCAGGATGGCCTGGTCATCAACATATCCTCCATGGCCGGAAAGCGGGCGGGCGTGGTCGGGGGTGCCGCATACAGCGCCTCCAAATTCGGCCTGGCCGCCATGACACAGTCAATCAATGCCGAGTTCCGCGATGCGGGGATTCGGGGCTGTTGCATCTACCCCGGCGAGGTGGACACGCCCATCCTGGACTACCGACCCGTCCCTGTGTCCGACGAGAAGCGTAGCGCCGCCCT
>JASLMQ010000173.1 GCA_030746455.1 Candidatus Latescibacterota bacterium | reverse complement strand
TCCGTGTGTTGTGGATCGTATCCGCGGTGCTGCTCACGGCGCTTAAGGCGGTTTCTCTGATCCCGGGAGTGGCGCTCTACTTCCCCATTGCCGTCCTCGTGCAGAAGATGCGGCGTCGCGGTGGAGCGGGGACGATCTGGCGAGGGCTCTGCGACTGGTCCGAGCGACCGGGATATGGCTTCCTCACCGTCGTCTGGGATGATCTCCTGATGTACAGCGGACCCCGGGCGATGGGCGAAGACCTCCCGCGTGGGCTGCGCTGGACGTGGGGCGCGATGAAGCGCCTCCCGCGCTGGTGCTGGCAGGGACCGGTGTGGAAGCGGATCCTCAAGGCCCTGGCGGCCCTCCTTGGCCTCATTGTCACGCTGTTGCTCTTTCCCCTGGGGCCGTTCTACTTCATCCTGCGATTCCTGATCTACACGGCCCTGGCCCTGGTGGGCAAGGTCTTGATATCACTCACGCTGGTCGTGTTCCTCACGGGCCTGGCGGCCCTTGCGCTCCTGGCTCTGGTCCTCGTACCGGCCCTCAAACCGCTGGTCGCCCTGTTCGAGGTTACCTTCGGTGCGATCAGCCGGAGCTATCCCTCACTCATCGGCTGGGCCCTGCGCAATCGACTGGCGGTCATCACGATGGCGCTGGTGCCCTTCGCCCTGTGCTGGTTCGTCCTGCTCCCCAACATCGGTCAGGAGCTGATCCCGCAGGTGCATCAGGGCGAGTTCGATGTGGAGGTCGCCCTGCCGGTGGGCACGCCTCTGGAGGCAACCGACGCGTCGGTCGAGCAGGTCGAGCAACGTGTGATGATGGAATCCGATGCGGGCCGTGTCGCCACCGTGGTGGGGGTGGACAAGACGGCCGTTTCTTCCTCGGACGAGGGGGAGCACACCGGAAGGATCACGGTGGTGCTGAGTCAGACGGTGGATGAGGAGTCGGGGGGGATGCTGGTCGGCCTCTGGAGCGGCCTGACCGGCCTGCCCGCGCAGATCTGGGGAGGGATCACGGGTGAAAGCCTGGTGGCCCAGCGCGAGGAGCACCTGATGCACCGGCTGCGGGGTGCCCTCGGCGATCTGCCCCAGGTGAAGATCGACTTCTCTCGGCCCTCGCTCTTCAGTTTCAAGACGCCCATAGAGGTGGAGATACGGGGCTACGAGCTCGGCGATCTGGCCCGCCTGGGTCGGGAGGCCGAGCGGGTCCTGTCGGACGTGCCGGGGCTCTATGACGTGAAGTCCAGCCTCCAGAGGGGCAGCCCCGAGGTCCAGGTGATGTATCGCCGGGATCTGCTGGCGAAGTACAACCTGAACCTGCGCACCGTGGCGGAGCTCGTGCGGAGGAAGGTGCAGGGGGCGGTCGTGACTCAGTTCCGGGAGGCCGACCGTCGTATCGACGTGCTGGTGCGGGTCGAAGAGGCCGACCGATCGGGCGTGGCCGACCTCCGCCGCCTGGTGGTCAACCCGAACGGCCGCGTGCCGATTCCCCTTTCCTCGGTGGCCGAAATCCAGGTGAAGGAGGGGCCCAGTGAGATCAGGCGCATCGACCAGCAGCGGGCCGTCCTTGTTTCCGCCAACGTGAGCGGGGTGGACCTGGCAACCGTCACGAGCACCATTCAGAAGGCCCTGGGGCAAATCGAGGTCCCGCTGGATGTGAGCTTCATGATCGGAGGCCAGAATCGGGAGATGCAGACGTCGATGCAGAGCCTGCTCTTCGCCCTCTGCCTCGCGATCTTTCTGGTCTACATCGTGATGGCCTCCCAGTTCGAGTCGTTCGTCCATCCCTTCGTCATCATCTTCACGATTCCCCTCGCGCTGATCGGCGTGGTCTTCGTGCTCTTCATCCTGGGTATTCCCCTGAGCGTGGTGGTCTTCCTGGGCCTGATCATGCTGGCCGGAATCGTGGTCAACAACGCCATCGTTCTGGTGGATTACATAAACCACCTGCGCCGTACCGGACTGTCCAAGGTGGATGCCATCGTGCAGGCCGGCTCGGTTCGCCTGCGTCCGATCCTGATGACCACGTCGACCACGGTATTGGGGCTGCTGCCGATGGCCCTGGGCCTGGGTGAGGGGGCCGAGATCCGGACGCCTATGGCGATCACCGTGGTGGCGGGGCTCATCAGCGCCACCGTGCTGACCCTGGTGATCATCCCGACGGTCTACTCGGTGCTGGATCGGCGAGAGTAGGCGGCCGCGTGGCAGCGCTGGGTTCGTCCCCGACACGCGTGACCCGAAAAGGGTGAATGTGCGGGCCTCGCGTGCCGATCAGAATGGCAGGAAGACCGATTTTGTCCTTTGCCCGGCGGCCGTCGTGCTGTATTTCTCACGGATTCACGCCCCGGCCAGGCGGCTTCCCGGTAACTTTTCCGGGTCCAGACCGTCTAA
>JASLMQ010000172.1 GCA_030746455.1 Candidatus Latescibacterota bacterium | reverse complement strand
CGCGTCGGTGGCCACGAAAACGGCTTCGAGCGAATCGTCTTTAATCAGCTCCTCGCACGTCGCGTAGGTCTCCTCACATCGGCACGCGGCGGCCAGGTCGGCGCGCTTGTCCGGATCCAGGTCGGCCACGGCTGCGACGGTCACATTCGGGTGGTCCTGGAAGCCGAACGATGCGCCGAAACGGCACACGCCATACCCGGCGATGCCCACGCGGATCTTGCGGTCGGAAACGGGTTCCCAGTCCTTGGAGGCCTCCGTATCGGTAACCGCCTCCTCGAATCCCTGGATCGGGGATTCCTCTTTGGCTGGGTCTGGGATCGTTGGGCTCATATTGCTTCTCCTGTGAGCGGCGAAGACCGCAACTACGAAAAGCGCGAAAAGCGCGAAGACTGCGAAACCTGGCTGTAGGGAGGCCCTGGCGTCTGCTTATAGGGGGAGACATGCTGGAGCCAGATCAGAGCATTCGTTGAAACCAGAGCCCCCCGGACGGAGGTCAGAACCAGTCCTGGCTTCTGACCATATCCTGCTGCTCTGGGGGGAGGGTGTGGAGCTCCTGACGCAGCCAGCCGTGGAAGTCGTCGGTGATTTCGTCCGTCCATTTCGCGTCGATCTGACCACCGGTGTAGACTCCCGCCTTGAGTCGCTGGAACCCGAACCTGTCTTTCAACCGGATCATTTCCGATGTCTCGACGACCTCCTGGGCCAGGTAAGCAGGGACGAACACCACCCCCTCGCGCAGGCCGAGCACCACATCGCCCGGCATCACGGCGGCGCGTCCGATGACGATGGGGGTGTTGTATCCGATGACCATAGTCATGTCGTAGGTGCCGGAGGAGGAAGGATCCCAGTTCCGGTTGAACACCGTGAAATCCCCAAGCTCCAGGACGCCGGCCAGGTCGCGCGTTCCTCCCCAGACCACACATCCCGTCCCGGTTTTCTCATAGATCATATTCGCGAGATTGTCGCCGATGAACCCCCCACCAATCTGCTTGTCCATCAGGTCGGCAACGATCACGTCGTTCGTGACCAGGCGATCCATCACCCAGTGCTTGTCCCTTCCGTCGAGGCCCTGTGCCTTGCCCTGCTCGATCACGACGTCGGCCACGTCGGGTCGGTGCGGGATGAAGTTGCAGGTGACGGCCCTCCCCACCAGGACCGGATCGTCGTGGGTGGTGACCCACTTCCCCTGGTACTGGCAGTTGTAACCGTGACCCCTCAGGATCTGCCAGGCTTGCTCGCACGTGACCTGCGACATGCGTTCCAGAATCGCATCGGGAACCTTCGGTCGGCCGTCCGGAAAACGCTCTCCCTCATACTGCCGTGTGTAGAGCACCATCTGCTCGTGCGAGAGGACGAAAGGCAGGGGAAGCGGCCGTTGAGGAGCTGCATTGGTTGTTGACATGGTCGATCGTCTCCGAGGACTGAGGCTAGCTGTCCAGCTCCAGCTTGATCACCATGACCGTGCCAGACATCTCGTCGACGGGCAAGTTCTTGATGCGTACGGGACAGCGGCTCTCCCGCCTGAAATAAGTGGGCAGGGAATCGCTGGCGATCTCGAGAGATTGCCCGTTGTTGAGGAGCGTCGCCCTCGCAGGGACGGTGCTGAGGTGGTCGAGGACCACACGGTTGACTTCGGGTGGGTCGAACAAGTGCAGGTACAGAAGGTCCTCTCGCCTCGTCACAAGCATGTCGATTGTGCTCAGCTCCTCGACTGCGTACTCGACGTCGATGAAGGCCTCCCGGACGGCTCTGTACCAGATTCCCAGCTCCCGCAGGGCTGCCTGCTCATTCGGGGCAATGGTGCCGTCCGCGCGGGGACCCGCGTTGAGCAGGTAGCCGCCGCCCTTGGCCATTACGATGTCGATGCACTTCTGCAGGTACCGCAGGCTGTAGTAGTCCTCGCCTTCGCGATAGCCCCAGCTCTCCTTCCCTAGCGCCTGACAGGCCTGGGTGGGCTGCTCGAACGCCGGGCCGGCCGTACGGCATTCATCCTTGTCCCGCTCGGGGGTCCCGAAGTCCCCCTCACCGAACCCGCGGTTGTTGATGATGCAGTTCGGCTGAAGCTCGCGGATCATCGCGTTGAGCGAGGGATCGTCGTGTTCGAAGATCGCCCCACCGTCCCACCAGATCCCGTGGATTTCTCCGTACTTGGTGCACAGCTCGCGGACCTGGGCCCTGGTGAAGTCCATGAACCGGTCAAAGTCCGGTGTATCGTCCGGCAGGGGCGCGTCATCCAGCTCGTGCGAGCGACCCGCGGCCGGGTAGAACGTCACGTGCCAATCGATAGGCGAGTAGTAGAAGCACAATGGCATCTTGCGCTCATGGCACGCGTCGGCGACTTGGGCAAGGATGTCCTTGCCGTAGGGCGTGTTCACAACGTTGAACTCGGTCTCGGCCGTGTCCCAGAGGCAGAACCCGTCGTGATGCTTGGAGGTAAGGACAATGTACTCCATGCCCGCCTCCTCGGCCACGTCGATCCAGTGGTTCGGATCGAAGCCCTTCGGGTTGAATCGATCGATGAGCTTCGCGTACTCATCTCTGGGCACTCCGCCTCGCCACTGCAGCTGCTCGTGCCACGCTTCCACGGCGTAGAGACCCCAGTGCAGGAACAACCCAAAGGGCCTCTCGAAGAACCAGTCGCGTCCGTCACCGAATCTCGTCACGTGTCGCCCTCGCTTGGTGTTCCCGTCAACCCGCTAGCTGGCCGAATTCGTCAACCGCATCGAAGAACGCCGCAACGTTCTCCCAGGGGACGTCCGGCTCCAGGGCCTGGGAAGGCGCGATCCAGAGCCCTCCATCCGGCCCCAGGTCTCTGATGCTTTCTCGTACCGTTTGCCTGACCTCTTCGGGCGTGCCGAACGGCATGACCGACTGGGCGCCCACCGTGCCCCAGAGGGTCAGAACGTCTCCGTGCCGCCGCTTGATCTGACGGGGATCCATGCTCTCCGGCTGAATCGGATGGAGCGCGTTGACCCCGATCTCGACGAAATCTCCGATCAGGGGCTCAACGTAGCCGCAGTGATGCTGCGCGATCCATATGCCGGGGTTCACCTGTCTCGCCGCGTCGATCACCCTCTTCGTTCTCGGCTTGATCCACTCCCTGTACATGCGAGGACTGATCATCAGGCGATCCTGCATTCCAATGTCTTCGGAGAGCCACAGCATGTCGACTCCCGCCTCGGCGAACCGACGGGACATAAAGCAGAAGACCTCGCAGAGGCGGTCGAGCAGGTGGGTAGCAAAGTTCTGGTTGGAGGCGAGGTCCTCGCACACGTTCAGGATGCCTCGCATGTAGCACGCCTTCTCCCACCCCATGTGGCCTGTGCTGCCGATCACGAAGAGATCGCGGTCGTGCAGCCGTCTGACCGCCTCCTCCAGGTGATCGTGTCGGTAATCCGCAGCGACATCGGGCCAGGGGTAGGCTACCAGCTCGTCGATGGTCTTCAACGATGCC
Source organism: Candidatus Latescibacterota bacterium (assembly GCA_030746455.1). Next base: position 988 of record JASLMQ010000172.1, on the reverse strand, counting down.
AGCGGCTGCACGTAGCGAGAGAAATGGTGGAATCCACCTGGCACCCTCGCCTCTCCCCACTCGTTCACCGTGGCATCGGGGGGCAGGTCGTCCGGCAGGTACCCGGAGAAGTCGTACTCCACCTTCGTTGGAGCGAAGGTCACCATCCTGTGTTCAAAGCCGTAGTACTCGGCCGGGTCGTTCGCCCCTGTGTGCTTCCTGAACTCCTCCAGTATGTGCGGGGTGAACCACGCGTCTTTGGGAACCTGGTCTGGCCTGGTGTGGCTCAGGGTCGCCGTGGCTCTCTCTCGCGGGGTCATCTCGGACACAAACCTGCCCTTCGTATTGTTGCTTCATCTCCGACGTGACGATCGATGCTACGGATAGGACTCGACGCCCGACTTGGGCCCGTATGGCTCGAAGTAGGTCAGACCCGCCCCGTAGCTCTCCATCGCCACAACTGCGTCTCCGCGCATCTTCACCTGAATCGGATGGATGTGCAGTCGATCTGATAGCGTGAGCTGTGCTTCCTTCAAAGGGAATCTGAGGCGGATCACGTTCCCCGTCGAGGTCTGACTGAACAAGAGGTAGCCGTTCACCCAGACTGGCGGCTGATCGACGCCCTCAGGATGGACTTCATCGCGGTTGAGCCAGGGCGGGATCCGCACGAAGAGCGGTCCCGATTCCCTCACTTCGATGCAGAGGCCGTCGTGGGTGTATGGCGACTGTACCCGAACGGCACTCGTCTCGTGGTCGAAGAGCATGTTGACCCGGTGGCCGGTCGGCCCAGACCGTGCCACCTCGCGGTATGCTTCGCACAACGATCCCACCGCGCCCCCGACGATGTCCATGTTGAAGGAAAGCTTGCCGCGCCCGCTACCAACGGACTCGTGGCCGTATGGCGCGGGGAAGCCGAAGGCGCCCAGGTGCCGGTTCGCGACATCGCGAAGTCCGTCTGCGCCGTCGGGATTCGGTGGATCGGTGATGAAGGATACGTCACGAAGCTGCG
>JASLMQ010000171.1 GCA_030746455.1 Candidatus Latescibacterota bacterium | reverse complement strand
CTCTACTCCCTCTGGTACACGCGGATGCTCGCCATGCGCACGGCACCCACCCTCCTGAGATCCATCCCGCTTCTGGCCATCACGGGCCTCTTCTTCGGGCTGGGATCCCCCCCTTCCTGGGCCTCCGCTCTCGCCTTCGTGCTGTCGCTCCTGGGCGCGCTCCTCATGGGTTGCGCCATCTCCTGTCTGCTGGCCATCTCTCTGTTCTGGACCATATCGGGACAGGGACTGAACAACCTCTTGATGCCCGCTATATTCGTGTTCTCCGGCATGCTGGTTCCGCTCCCCCTGCTGCCGGACTGGGCGCAGCCCCTGCTGAACGCTCTGCCCTTCCGCGGGCTTGTGGATGTGCCGTTTCGACTCTACACCGGCCACATCCCGCCTGCCGAGGTGCTGCCCCTGTTCGGGTTCCAGTTGGCCTGGGCCCTAGCGCTCGTTCTGCTCGGACATCGCATCTTGGCGCGCGGCACCCGGCGCCTAGTCGTCCAGGGAGGATGATCCGTGGTCAACGCCCTCAAACTCTACTTCCGCTACCTCGGGATCTCGTTCAGAGGCCAGATGCAGTACCGCGCATCCTTCATCATGATGTCCATGGGCGCCTTCCTGGTCACGGGCATCGAGTTCGTCGGGATCTGGGCCCTCTTCGACCGGTTCGGTACCCTCCGTGGCTGGTCCCTCGCGGAGATCGCCCTCTTCTACGGCATCGTAAACATGTCGATGGCGCTATCAAAAATGACCTCGCGGGGATTCGACCACTTCTCCGACCTGATCCGCACCGGCGACTTCGACCGCCTCCTGCTCCGTCCCAGGAGCACGCCCCTCCAGCTGCTGGGCCAGGAGCTGCAGCTGATGCGCGTCGGCCGGTTCTCGCAAGGACTCATCGTCCTGGTTTGGGCCTTCCATGTCCTCGATCTCCCCGTCCTCGGACCCCGGCTGCTCCTGACGGCGGGAGCGGTCATCGGGGGCGCGTGCATCTTCACGGGTCTCTTCATCCTCCAGGCCACCCTCGCCTTCTGGACCATCGAGTCTCTGGAGATCGTGAACAGCGTCACCTACGGCGGTGTCGAGGCCGCCCGGTATCCCCTCTCCATCTACCGACCGTGGTTCCGGCACCTCTTCACCTTCGTCATCCCCCTGGCCTTCGCCAACTACTTCCCTTCAGTGGTGATCCTCGGCCGTGCAGATCCCCTCGGCTACTCTGCGCTGCTGGGCTGGCTCGCCCCGTTCCTCGGCGCGGCTTTTCTTGGGATCACCCTTCAGATCTGGAAGCTCGGCACCCGCCATTACCGATCGACCGGAAGCTGAGCTCCGGGCGCAGACCTGTCCCTCTTGCCTTGCCAAGTAGGTGTCGCTATCTTGGGCACAACGGTTTCGCTTGACCACGGACGACAGACCACAGACCACGGGACTGCCGCCTTTGTCGTCTGCGGTCCGTCGTCTGTCGTCGCCTTCTGCCTCACGGTGTGAACCAGTCGGTTCAACGCTCACAAAGGAGCTAGGTCATGGACCTCGCGACCCTCATCGGCCTCATCGCAGGCATCGCCATCCTGGTCCGGGCCGTCTGGTGTGACCCGGGCACCGTGTATCACGGCCTTTCCCTGCTCGTGGTCCTGGGCGGCGGCCTGGCGGCCAGTCTCGCAGCCTTCCGACTCAGCGACATCGGACGGATCCTTGGCGGAGCCAGGAAGGCCCTGCTGTCTAGACCAACGGGGCACACCGCCCTCGTGGCCCAGATCGTGGGATTCGCGGAGACCGCCCGCAGGGAGGGCATTCTCGCGCTCAAGCAGGCCATCAAAGAGGTCGGTGATCTCTACCTCGCCTCGGGCATCCGCCTGGCGGTGGATGGAACAGAGCCGCAACTGATCCGCTCGATCCTCGAGGCCGAGCTTGCCTACATCGAGGATCGACACGAGCAGGGGCAAAGACTCTTCAGCGTACTGGAACGATCCTGGATCGCCTTCGGCGCGATCGGGACGCTGCTCGTCCTCGCGACGCAGTCGGAGACAGCCGACACCGGCCTGGTGCTGGTCGGGGCGGCCAGCGTTCCGATGCTCTATGGACTCGTCCTGGCCGGCCTCATTGCGCATCCCTTCAGGCGCAAGCTGGAGGCGCGCGCCGAAGACGAAAGCCTGTCCAAGGAGATGATCTTGGAAGGGATCTCCTCGATCCAGGCCGGGGACAATCCCCGAATCATCGAGCAGAAGCTCAATGTCTTCCTCGCACCGAAGCTGCGTGCCATCAAGAGGGAACCGCCCAAGGAGAGGCCCGCCAAACCCGATGAGGCAGGCAAGGCGCCCATCACGCTGCCCGAACCCGATCCGGGCCTCCTGCGTGCCAGTGAGATCATCGATCGATTGAAGGCGGCGCTCTCGACCTCCGAAGAGCGGGTTCCGGAGCCGCCTCAGCTGGACGAGCTGCTGGCATTGCTGGACGACCGGGAGAGGTCCGAAGTATTCGAGATGCTCGATGAGAAGCCCCCGATGCGGGCCGACCAGGCCGCCGCATTCCGCTTCGAGGACATCACGCGCCTGACGGACCGCGAGGTCCAGATGATTCTGCGCGAAACGGATCTCCACGACCTGGTTCTCGCCATGAAGGGCTCGAGCCAGGAGCTGCAGCAGCGGTTCCTCGCCAACGTCTCGCACCGAGTCGCCACGATGATCGTGGAGGAGATGGCCGCACGCAAGCGGGTGAAGCTGCGCAACGTCGTCAACGTCCAGCTCCGCATGATCCGGGTCGTGCAGCTGCTGGCGGAGCACGGGCAGGTCACAGTCCCACCCAACGCGGAGTAGATCCTCGGGTATGTAGTTCCGGGAGCTCTATGGTGAAGGGAAGAGGAATGGGTCTACCGGTGGTTCTGAGTGTCGTGCTGGCTGCCGGCATCATGCACCTGGAGACGGGTATGGTCGCGGACTTCGACGGCAGCGGCCGCGTGGACTTTCTGGATTTCGTCGCCTTCGCGCAAGCCTTCGGATCCGGTCAGGCGAAGTACGACCTGGATGGGAGCGGGACGGTCGACTTCGGCGATTTCGTCTCCTTCGCCCGGGCCTTCGGCCAGACCTCGGGCTCGCAGGAACCCGATGACGCGCCCCGCCTTCGCAAGTACGGCGTCGAGCACCCCGTCTTCCCCATTGACCATCCAATATGGGATCTGGAGCGTACGCAGGTTCAGGCCGACGATTGGGTGGACAGGCCGAACGACGAGCTTCGCTCACATATCGACGAGCAGGGGGCCCGGCGCGGCGACAATGCCCTGATGCTCGAGGTCCTGCAGCGGCTCTCGCTCGAGTACGCCAGGACGGGCGAATCCCGGTACGCCTACAAGGCCGCCGTGATCCTGGATCGCTACGCCGAGGTGATCGGGGTGTGGCCGTTCTTCGACCGGTCGGGGGACGAGACCTATCCCCACGACGTGATGCTTCCCCAGTACGGCACCGAGATGCCCCCGCACTACGGGGCCTTCTGGAGCACCTGGCACCCCTACGACCTGCAGGAATCTCACGTCCTCGCCCTAGCCTACGACC
>JASLMQ010000170.1 GCA_030746455.1 Candidatus Latescibacterota bacterium | reverse complement strand
TCGATCCATCCCACGTTCCAGGCGGCACCAAGGGGCACGCCCGTGCACTCATGGGCCTTTACGGACGCATCCAAGGACGAAGCCGCGCTGGACAGTATGGTGACGACCGCGAAGATACTCGCACTAACGGCCTATGATCTGATCGTAGACAGGAAGACCAGGGATCAAATGGCGCATGCCCACCGCGAGAGGTTTGAGAAGCATGTGGACCACGAAGATCACGAAGGGCACGAAGGGAAACGATAGCAGACCAGCCGTGTGTGAGGACGTGAGCTTGGGGAGGCGCGGATTCACGCGCAAACAAGGCGACCGGAGGGGTAGCGATGCGATATGCGGCGATGACGTTTATGTTCAAGTCGTGGCTGAGCTCAGGGAAGATGACCCACGAGGCCATGCTGGAGGGGTTCTCCCGTGCAGGGGCGACGGGTGTCGAGGTGTTCGACCGTGACTTCGTCGAGGACCCGGGTCTGCTGAAGCGATATCGCGACGTCCTTGCAGATCTGAACATGGAGGTGGCGGCCGTCGACGTGATCTGCAACCTGGTCTGTCCGGATGCGTCGCAGAAGCGCGAGAGCCAGGACACGCTGCGCCGGGGCCTGGACATCTGCAAGGAGCTCGGGACGCAGATCGCCCACGTGGCGGGACACCGTCAGATGGAGGGTGTCACGCCCGAGGACGGGAAGAAGATGATCGCGGAGGGGTTTCTGGACGCCGCGGATATCGCTCGTGAGTATGGGCTGACATTCGCGATCGAGGATTACGTGCCCTCGCCCGATCTTGTCTGCTCCGCGAAGGACTGCGTGGATATCATGGAACTGAGCGATCGCACGGTGGAGTTTGTGCTCGACACCGGCAACTTTATCGCCGTGGGTGAGCGGGCCGATGAGAACTTCGACCTGGTCGCCCCTCACATCTGCCACACCCATTTCAAGGATTTCGCGGACGACCCCGGTTCCGAGCGGGGGTTCCGATCGTGCGACCTGGGGCAGGGTGTGATCCCGAACGCGGAGACGGCACGGCTCCTGATGGACGCGGGGTACTCGGGATGGATCGCGCTGGAGACGTACTCGCGTGACGACCTCAACCCGGTGGAGGCGGTGGAGCTGGAATTGCCGGTACTGAGGTCGTGGTTCGGTGAATGAGGTGATTTCAGTTCGCGAAGATCGGGGCACCACGAAAAGCACGAAAGGACACGAAAGAGAAGACAGGGCAGGAAACGAATCCCAGGCAGAAAGCACGGGAGGCGGACGGAATCCGACATGATCCTGTCGCCCCTTCCTCCTTCGCTGCTACGCAGCTCCGGTGGACAAGCCGGGGCTGGGGATGCTGATCGCGCCAGACCAGGGGCTGGCGCCCCTGGCTAAGTACGGCCGCCCCTTCGGGGCTCAGACCCCGATTTCGGTATCCCCACGGTTCTGCAGCCGCGGAGCGGCGACAGTGAATAGCCTGGGGCGTAAGCCCCAGGAACCGGAGACGGCCCCCAGCACCATACCCAAGGTGATGAGCATGAGACGGAAGGACAGGGAGATCACGGACCGGGTGGAGATCGATGACATCATCCGGCGTTGCCGGGTCTGCCGGATCGCGATGGTCGACGATGGGGAACCCTACGTGATCCCGATGAGCTTCGGGTACGACGGCGAATCCGTCTACCTGCACAGTGCGCCTGAAGGACGCAAGCTCGAGGTCCTCAGGAAGAGCCCCCGGATCTGCGTCGAGTTCGATATCCTGAACGAGGTGAGGGGCTCCGACCAGGCGTGCGAGTGGGGGATGGCCTACGAGAGCGTGATCGCAATGGGAGCGGTCGAGATCCTGGAAGACGCCGAGGAGAAGCGGCAAGGGCTGGACTGCGTGATGGCGCAGTACACAGAAGGCGACTGGGATTTCCCCGATGATGCGATATCCAGGACCGTGGTGATTCGTGTCCGCATCGACTCCATCAGCGGAAAGGCCAGAACCTGAAATCGAAAGCCTGCACCACGAAGAACACGAAGGTCACGAAGACAACCTGGGCGGAAGGGTCGGTGGGCCATCCTGCCGCTCGGAAGCACCGAGTTCCACGGACCTAGAGGTCCCTACGGTACAGACCACTACAACGCGAGGGAGATCGGGGAACGGGTCGCCGGCTCGATCGGTGCGATTCTGCTGCCGTCATTGCCATATGGGTATTCCCCTGCACACAGAGACTACACGGGGACGATCCACCTCGAGCAGGAGACGTTCAGGCGGATTCTGAACGACATCGTGGAGAGCCTCTTGCGTCACGGCGTTACGAGAGTACTGATGCTGCTCGGGCACTGGGGGAACTACGACACCGCGCTCGAGACGAAGCGGGCATTCGAGGAACGGGGACAGGGCATGCAGATCGAGGTGATCCGGCTGTTCGATGACTCGGTGCTGGATCTGGAGGGGCTCGACGCCGTATTCGATGGCAAGTACTGTCACGGACATGGGGGCGCACGTGAGGTCGCTGGAGCACTCTACGCCCGGCCGCATCTGGATCCGCCACCACCGGAGGAGGTCGCAGAGCGGTTCCCCCCTCTGGAGGAACGGAATTACAAGGAATTGGGCTGGCAGGGGTTGCCCGAGGAGGCGTCGGCTGAGCGCGGGGAGAAGGCGGTGGAGATCGTGGCGGACGCTATCGTGCGGTACCTCGAGAAGCTCGAGGACTAGCCTTCCTGCCTGAAGAGCGGAACTACGAAACGCGCAGGATGCGCGAATGACAGGCGGGTGCGTGACGGCCCGCGGCATGACCGGTGCTATCGCCGGAACCAGTTCTGTGAGTGGAGGGGATACGTTGTCAGGCAAACTCAATGCACTGAGAGACGAGGCCCAGGGGTTCCTGAACGCGGTGAAGGGCAGGAAACACACGGTCGAGGAGATGATCACCAGTCTCGAGGAGGAGCTGTCCCTGTTGAGGTCGTGCGTAAGCGATGAGGAGAGATTCGCTCACCAGATCTACGACATGGTATTCATCCTGCTCATGATCGCTGCTGAGAACAATGTGGATCTGGATGCGCAGTGGGAAAAGGGCTGGGAGAAGAAGCGGAAGTACATGTGACGCGAAAGGATGAGGCGGTATGGTGTGGAAGAAGGGGCGCGGCAGGCTGGGGATTCTGGACCCCTTACTCGGGACGTGGGTGGCGGAGACGGAGTCAGAGAGGGGGCCCGTTCGTTGTGTTCGCACGTTCGAGCGGGTTCTTGAGGGCAAGTACGTCCAGCTCACCGCGGAGTGGCAGCAGAGTGGATCTGCGTATGAGGAGATCGCACTCATAGGCGTTGGCGATGACAAGAAGGTCTGCTTCTGGTCCTTCACGTCCGACGGGAAGCGGTCTAACAGCCCGTTGAAAAACTGAGATTCATGCCACATTGTCTGTTGTTTTCCCGCGAGGAAGGTACTATGATGGAGTAGGTACCGAACCGAAGCGGGGAGATGAGAACATGGCGATGGGAAATCGCGGACGTCAGAAGCAA
>JASLMQ010000169.1 GCA_030746455.1 Candidatus Latescibacterota bacterium | reverse complement strand
CCTCTTCCTCCTCCTCCTCCGGTTCCTGCACCACCGTCGGCGGGACCACGACGAACACGGACCGATCCCCCTCCGTGACGATTCGAAGCCCCTCGTCCACCGTAATGTCCTCGACGTGCACCGTGTCGCCGATCACCAGTGCCGACACGTCGACTTCGATCTTGTCGGGAATCTGGGTGGGGAGGCACTCGATTTCCATCGAGTGGAGCATGTGCTCGAGGACCCCGCCGTCCTGCCGCACGCCCACGGGGATGCCCAGGGCCGCAACAGCGACCTCGACGGTGATCTTCTGGGTTAGCGAAATGCGCTGGAAATCCACGTGGAGGATGCCGCCCCGGAAGGGATGACGCTGGAGCTCCTTGATGATCGTGGTCTGCTCGTCCCCCTCATCGTTCCCGACAACCAGCGACACGATGGCGTTCCGACCCTCGGCGTGCAGAATGTCTTCCAGGGCCTTGCGGTTGACCGAACAGACGACCGACGCGGAGTCCTCGCCGTAGACCACTGCGGGCAAATCTCCCTGCTTCCTGAGATGCTTGGCCGCCTCCTTACCCCTGCCGGGGCGAGGCTCGGCCTTCAAGACGACATTGCCAGACATGACACCCACTCCTTCGCACATTATTTTTGGTAGAACTGCCGGGCAGGGATTCGAACCCCGATTAACGGCGCCAAAGGCCGCTGTCTTGCCCTTAGACGACCCGGCAGCACACGATCGCCCGCAAGACGGATCGCTTCCCGGAATCGCTTGAAGCCCTTACTGGATCCGGCCCTCCTGCTCCCCCAAGGCGGTGCCCTGGTCCACCTGCACCGGGCGACACAGAACCACCGGGTGACCCAGTTCCCTCAAGCCCGCCTCTGCTGCCATCGCCCCCTCCGCCTTGTCGAAGGCCGCGTAGATCGTTGAGCCGCTTCCGGACACAGAAGTGGCAAGGGGGCCGTAGCCATCGAGGGCAGACCGGATACGCTCGACTTCGGGATACGCCTCTATCAGAAGGGTCGCGAAGTCGTTCTCCAGGCAGGCGAACAGCCCGGACGAATCGATCTCGCTGCCTTCTGTCGAGCTTATAAAACTAATATATGCAGACCTTTCTGTCAACCCAATTCTAAGGTTGCGATACGCCCATTCCGTGGACACCTCAAAGCCCGGGTCCACCAGGAGATAGAAGACCTCTTTGCTCCAAGATATGTACCGAATCTGTTCGCCACGCCCGGTCACGATCGCCGTGCCGGGACGGAGGAAGAAGAACACATCGGATCCCAGCTTCCCGGCGAGGGCGTGAAGATCTCCAGGCGAGAGGGACAGACTCCAGGCTTGATTGAGAGCCCGAAGGGTCGCTGCCGCGTCGGAGCTTCCCCCGCCCAAGCCGGCCCCCACAGGGATCCGTTTTTCCAACGTGACCCGGACCCCCCCGCGTACACCCGTCGCCGACCTGAGAACCTCGACGGCCCGATGTATCAGGTTCTCGGACCCACTGGGGATCTGCGGATCGGCGCAAGCGATCTCGATCGAGCCTGCCGCCAGGGTCTCGAATCGCAACGTATCGAACAGATCGACGGTCTGGAGCACCGAAAGGATGTTGTGGTAACCGTCCGGACGACGGTCGAGGACCTTGAGCCCCAGGTTGATCTTGGCGTAGGCCCTCTCCTCGGCCCAACTCATTTCTGGTCTCCTATGGGGCCGCGTCTGGGAGCCCACCGGTGGGGCCTCTGCCAAACTTGCAGTGGGCGTCTACCAGAACCGGTTTCACCCGGAATCGGCGATCCAATCTGCGCTCCGGCTGGTACCATTCCGGCTGAGATTTTGGCATTGACGCCCCTGCGGAAATGTAATACATTGAGACGAACCAGCAAATGCCGAAGTGGGATAACCTTCGGGAAATCAAACAAATTAGATCGCATCGGATACCTACCACTATGCTCGCGTCCGCCCTCAAGATGCACCGAATGCCCCTGGCCCTCATCATCCTCCTGTTCGGGGTCTCTGGCTCTGCGGTAGCGCAGGGAGCGAGGGAGGAGAAGGACCAGTTCAGGTTCGCCCAGCGGCTCTACGACGAGGGGGACTATGCCATTGCGGCGCAGGAGTTCAGCGAGTTCATCTCGCACTTCCCAACGAGCGACAGGCTCCCCGAGGCCATCCAGCGTCTCGGTGAAGCCTACCTCCGCGGAGGCCTGTACCGAAAGGCGATCGGAGCCTGCCAGGGCTTCATCGATAAATACCCTGGCCATTTCAACGTGGCAACAGTCATGCGGAGGAAGGCCCAGGCCCTGGCGAGCCTGGAGGAATATACGAAAGCCGGCGCGGCCTTCCAAGAGGTGCACGACGCTTTCATCGGCGGCGAGTACGCCTCCCAGGATCTACTGGATGCGGGTTACAATTTCCGTCTGGGGAAAGACTACGACGCGTCCGCATCAGCCTTTAGGGCCTTGCTGAGTAGATACCCTTCTTCCCATTTGGTGCACGAGGCCACTTACAACCTGGGTCTCGTCCTGCTGGAGGCCGGCCGCCCGGAGGAAGCCCTGGCGCAATTCTGGTCCCTTGTCGACTACACCGGCCCTACGGAACGCAAGCCCGACGCCCTGCTCCAGATCGGCAGGATTGCGCTGTCGCACGAATACGATCAGGAAGCGGATCGGGCCTTCGCCAAACTCCGCAAGGAGTTCCCCAAGAGTCCGGCCGCCGAGACCTCCTATCTGGTTATGGCGCGGTGGTTGTCCGAAAGAGGGGAATGGGATCAGGCTGCCCGAACCTACGAGATGGCGAGGGAGGCGCTGCCGAGGAGCGACCGGCGCGAACAGGCGGTTCTCGGACTCGCCGAGGCCTATCGCAAGCTCGGGAAAAGCAAAGAGGCCCTGGGTCTTTACACTCAGTTCCTCAGCGTGTACCCCTCCAGTGCGCTCATACCTCACGCCAGGCTCGGGCTGGGCCGGTCCTATGCGGACCTGGGCGACCATCAGCGAGCGCTGCCGGCGTTCAAGCTCCTCCTGGAAGGCGTGCAGGACACCACCGTCGTCCTGGAGGCCTACAGCGAGATGGGCGACATCTGGAGGGAACAGGGAGCCACCCAAAAAGCACTCCACGCCTACGAGAGCTGTCTGGCCTACGCCAATGACCCGGCGACCGCGGCATCGGCCCGTCTTCGCATCGCCGCACTGTATGAGACCGATCTCAAGTGGTACGATCGCGCCGCCGAGAC
>JASLMQ010000168.1 GCA_030746455.1 Candidatus Latescibacterota bacterium | reverse complement strand
CCCGATGTCGATGACGGGCGGGACGCCGCCCCCACGCCAGTGCGAGACCTCGCCCGGGGGAATGTGGATCTTTCTCGACTTGCCTAGATAGCCCTCAGGGCCAGCAAACACATACGTGTTGTAGACCAGACCCCGGTCCTCCTCGGCGATGCCGGCCCCGACGATCAGGTCCTCGGATCGTGCGATCTCCACTAGGGCCTCCGTGGATGGGCCGGGCACGGGCTCCGCCGCGTCCCAGATGGCCGATGATGTGACATAGCCGGTGACGCAGAGCTCCGGGAAGCAGACGAGGGACACGTCGCGCTGCTTGGCCTTCGCGGCCCACTCCGACAGGTGAGGCAGGTTCTGCTCGGGTGCGGCGGGCCGGCTGCCGATGGAAGTGGCGGCTATGCGGAAGCTCACCATCGTATGCCTCCAGTCGTGTTGATAGGGACACGGCGGACACACTGCGATCGGTGGAGGTCTAATGGAACGCGCTACAGCGGAAGCTTCACGACCTCTCCCGTTCTGCCCGATTCCATGATGGCCAGACCGATCTCGATATTTGCGCGACCGTCCTCTCCCGGGATGGGGGAGAGGTCATCCTCCCGGATCGCCCGGACGAAGTCGGCATTCTGAGGCATTCTTCCGAGGCCCTGTTCGGCGTGCGGGTCTGTGGGCACCGTCACGACCTCGGGCTTCTCCTGGCCGACCTGCCTGATGCGTACCTCGTTCCGCCCCCTGACCTCCACGGTTCCCTCCGTGCCGACGAATCCTCGACCGCTCATGGACAACGTGCACGACTGGCTCGCCTCCAGGTTGCCGTAGCCGCCCTTCTCGAAGGTGAGTATGGCGGAGAAGTGGTCGAGGAAGTTGGGGGCCTCCTTACGACTGCAGGCGGTCCTGGCGTAGACGTCGCTGACGGATCCGCCGATGCTGCACACGAAGTCGATCTCGTGGACCTCCCACTCGAAGACGATGCCGCCGCTCCGGTCTCCGTCGAGTCGCCAGGGGACGTCAGGCTGGGCCTGGTGGTAGCTCATCCGCAGGCTCCAGGCTGAAACGAGCGCTCCGCACCGGCCGGATTCGTAGATCCTCCTCGCCTCGACCAAACCGGGGGAGTATCGGGTGGACTGGCCGATCATGAGCTTGACCCCGCTGTCTCTAGCGGCCTCGACCATGCGATCGCAGTCCTCGAGCGTCAGGGCCATGGGCTTCTCGCAGTGGACGTGGGCTCCCGCCCGTGCACAGTCGACCGTCTGATCGGCGTGCAGGTCGCAGGGGGATGAGATCCACACGGCGTCCGGCTTCTCCTTGTCTAGCATGGCGCGGTGGTCTGCGTAGGCACTGCCGCCGACCTCCGCCGCCATTTCCTGTGCGCGTTCCAGGACCGGATCCGCGATGCCGACGATGGTCACGTCGTCCATTACGGCAAGGCTGTGGACGTGGCCGCCTCCGTTCCTGCCTGCGCCGATCAGTGCGACTTTCATCACAGGTCCTCCGGGTTCAGGGTCTGGAGATTGGTAGGAGATGGAGTCATCCCGACGGAGACGCGGATAGGCACGCAACGAAGGGACCGGCACTCAACATACGTCGAGAGAGAGGTCGGGGTCAAACGGATTCGGTCCACCGTCGGCTATCCGTGTCCCCTTCCTTACGGCTTGACATTCCCACCGATATTCCTGATCCTTTGGGTAGTGCTCCCGGGGGAGCCACTCCGTGTCCGCGGCAAGGGCCGAGCCCACCCCTCTCACCGTAGGTTTCATCTGCTGACTCTCTCTGCCTGCCTCTGCGGACACCAGGCGCTCCAAGAGAGGGTTTTGCCATGTCTTCGTCACCCGTTTCCTCTCCAAGACGACTCCCGTCCAAGCCCAATCTCGAACAGCTCAAGAATCAGGCCAAGGACCTGCGCGACGCACACCGCGCTGGCTCCTCAGAGGCCTATCAACGGATCCGCGCGTCGCTCAGGCGTCTGTCCGGCGCATCGGACTCGAACATCCGAGACGCCCGGTTCACGCTGAGGGACGCGCAGTCCGTGGTCGCCCGCGAGTACGGATTCACAAGCTGGGCGAAGCTTAAGGCCCACGTCGAGGGTTCCGGCACCCAGGACGATGCCCGGGCGCACATCCTGGAAATGGTGTCGGAAAGCCCTGAAGCGGTAGCCCGGGCGATCCTGTCCATGCAGGGAGATCCACAGCAGGTGGGGACGCTGATGGTGGCTCTGGGGCAGGACACCACTGCGGAGCTGCTGCGATACATGAACGACCGCGATCTGGAGTGGGTCACACAGGCGATCGCGGTGCTGGAGGAGAAGGGCGCGGCCGTACAGCATCGGGCGCTGGCGGCCTTCGTGCAGAGACTGGCTGAAGGCGAGCCCTCCAGTCAGGATCAAGCTGCCTCCGCTTATGGTGATTTCGTCCTCGGGGCATTGGACCGGGTCGTGGGCCGCCGGCGGGCAAGCCAGATCCTGGAGCGACAGGGGATTTCCGTCAAGGAGGAGACCAAACAGCGGAAGCCCAAGCTGACCAAACAGTATCTGGCCATGAAGCGTGGTCTGGCAAGGAAGCTGAAGACCACCCCCTCAACCAGGATGGATCTGGATGAGATTCGGCAGGTGATGGTCCAGATGGGGGAGATCGCCAGGGCCGAGGGGATCCTGGCTCTCGAGGATTACTTCAAGAGCCCAACCGACATCGAGGGGCTGTTCTGCAACGGGATGCGGCTGGCGATCGACGGCACGGAGCGGGCCCAGCTTGCCGATATGCTCGAGATCCAGAAGAACGCCATGGTGAGCAGCCTGGACACTCGATGCCAGATGATCATTGCAGGTGTGATGGCGATCCAGGACGGGGTGAACCCACGTATCATCGACCAGAAGATGGTTTCCTTCCGTACGACGACCGAATCCCCGCCGATCGGGCCGTAATCCCCGGTCTGACACGACAGCGCCCCGCAGGATAGGATCCGGCGGGGCGTTCCCGTGTACGTTCGGTTTGACGGTCGCTTTGGCCTACAGTATCGGTGGTGGTTGTGTCATCTGTGGCCGTGCCCGTGTTCGCCGCGGCCCTCCCGACCGTGCTCCCCGTGCTCCCCGCCGTGACCGTGCTCGCCCTTCCCGACCTCCGGATGAGCGGCCCACCGGTCGAATTCCTTGTCTGTTGCCCTCAGAACCACCTCTCGCTTCTCACCGGGTCCGAGGTCGGCCTGTGTCGTTGGGCCCAGCTCCTTCCCATTGGAGAGATGGACCTCGACCCGAACCCGTTTGAGAGTCCTCTCCGTGGTGTTCTGCACGGTGCCCTTGAAGGAGTTGCTCTCTGAGTCATAGGACAGGATCAGCCTGGCACCGTTCCGGACCCTATCGTAGGTCTCCTTCAGGGCGAGCTCCTTGCCCGATTCCTCACCTTCCTTCCTGCCATGCTCGCCGTGTCCGTGCTCGCCCTTCTCTCGATCGTGCTCGCGGCGGCCGGTCGAGAGGCTGTCAGAGTCGTGGCTCTTGCAGGATCCGGCGTAGGCAGGGGTATGGAAACCGCTGGCAACGACTGCCAGCAGGACACCCGTCGCCGCCAGGATTGCGGGAACATAGTTCATGTGATACCTTCCTTTCGCAGGAGTAGGCCGGACGTACGGAGCTGCATGGGACTCCGATCGCTCGTGGACCCGGATCCAGAGCTGGAACCGCCAATAGAAGAGGAGCGTGTTGCATTAGACGCCTTGTACGGCCCAGCAGTTCCAGACACACGGTTGTATCACACGGTGAG
>JASLMQ010000167.1 GCA_030746455.1 Candidatus Latescibacterota bacterium | reverse complement strand
GAGCTTCTCGACGGCATAGTCCACCATGGCCAGCTCACCGTAGGTCCCGCAAAGGTCCACGTACGCGTTCGGCAGCCCGACCGCCGCCTCGACACCGGTCACGAATCGCCCCGACATGTGAGCCATGATGAAGGTGCATTCCGGATACCGCATCGCCGCATCACGGAAGTCCACGGCGTTCGACTGGTTCGGCGCGTGTTCGAACGCGAACTCGAAGCAGTGCAGCAGAACGGGAATGCTCCTCTCGATGGCCGCCTCGTAGATCGGGAAGTTACGGGGGTCGCTGGCCCGAGTCGCCATCCAGAGCTTCACCCCGCAGAATCCCAGGTCGACGCACCGCTGGAACTCATCCAACACCTGCGGTTCGAGCGCGGGATTGAGGTAGACCTGTCCCCTTGCCACCGGACAGGCATCCAGGAACAGACGCACCTCGTCATTGACGGCCCTCACCTCTTCAACCGTCGGATGGTATCCGGGAATCCCGCTCACGTAGATGCGTTCCAGCGGAACCGCCTCCACGCACTCGAGCAGCTCCCGCCGATCCGACTCCGCCTTCCGAAGCCACACGTGGGTATGGGAGTCGATGACCTTGATCCCGTTGCCTCTCTTTGGTCATATTCCGCCTGAACCTGGTAGGCGGCGGATCCGAATCATCTCTGGATCCAGGTTCCACCAGACGCTCCGACCTGCATCCGGCTTGCCATCATCTTTGGGTCAGCGCCTGGGACTATCCCCATCCTGCATATCCCAGCTTTCGTGTCTGGAGCCTGTCCCGGATGTAATCACAGTGACACTCGAGTGGTGGATTGGCTGCATCCGGGACCTGTCCCGGCCGCCTGCAAGAATGCCACTGCCACAGGTTGTCAACAGCGGCCGGGATGCCTTTCGTGGTGACCGGTTTCCGCGAAGTCCGATCAGCCCTCCAGCTCGCGATAGTAGGCCTCCACCACCTCGTAGTCCACCGTGTCATCCGGTGTCATCCCAAGCTCCTCGTAAAGCTTCCGACGAGACCGCATGTCGGCCAGAAGGATCGCCCGGGCGTGAACCGCCACCTCTTGAGCCACCGCCAGCGGAACCACCACTACGCCGTCGTCATCGCATCCCACCATATCCCCCGGACAGACCTGAACGCCACCGCATCCCACCGGCGTCTCCGCCTCCACCACCTGGATCCGACCCGGGATGATCGTGCGTCCCCTGACGCGAGAGCAGATCGGCGTCTTCTGCAGGACCACCTCCCCTGTGTCCCGGCAGTACCCATCCGTCACGATCCCCACGGCGCCCCGGGCCATAACGCCCAGGCTGTTCGCCGAGCCCCAGAATCCCACCTCACCCGAGCCTCCCGTATCGGTCACCACGACGTTCCCCGGCCGGATCTGATCCCGGTAGCTCACGTGTCCCGTCTCCTTGAACCAGATCCCGTGAGCCCCAACGATCTCCTCAGTGGTTTCCAGCGGCCACATCGGCTGGTTGGCCGGTACGCACCGAACAGTAAAGGCCACGCCCCAGAATTTCATCCCCGACCAGAGTGGCCTCACCTGGGGGTCCATCAGCCCGATGTTGAAATACCCGATCCCGTCCATCGCGTCCACAACATCCACCACGCGCAGATGCTTGTACAGCTTCCGGATCTCTTACGCCTCTTCGTAGGCAGCGTCGTAATCCATGGCCGTTCCCCCTATCGATAGACCGCCTGGATCATCGCGCGGATGTATCCGTTCGCGTACGCGTGCCCCAGCTTGCCCTTCTCGTCGCCCGGTATCCCCGGAGTGTGGTCCAGCATGGCCGGGCCATCGAATCCCACGTCCCGGTAGGCCTCCATCGCCTTCATCATGTCGTTGTCGCCCTCATCGATGAAGACCTCCTGGAACTCGTGGGGCGTGCCTCGGATGTCTCGGAAATGGACGAACACGATCTTATCCTGCGACCCGATCCGGCGGATCGCTCGGATCACGTCCTCACCCATCTCGGCCACACAGCCCTGGCAGAACAGCATCCCGTTGGACTCGCTGGGCACCATGCCGAAGAACCGCTCGTAGTTGTCCAGGCTGCAGACGATCCGAGCCGCACCACCCAGGGGGTCGGGGATCGGGGGATCGTCGGGATGCAGCGCGATCCTCACCCCGGCCTCCTCGGCCACGGGAACCACCTGCTTGAGGAAGTACTCGATATTGGCGAACAACTCATCCTCGCCGATCGTCTTGTCCGGAAACTCCCGCCGCTCCTCCAGGAACACCTCGTAGTCGAACGTGCTGTACCGTGCGCCACCCCTGCCCACCGTCGGAGGGGTCCTGAAGTGGCTGATCGCATAGAACGTCGTGGCCGTCCTCGACACACCGGCTTTGCCGATGGCCCGAAGGATGTGCTTCCAGACCTCGATCTGCTCGTCCCGGCCGGGCAACCCGTGCACGATCTTATCGCGCGGCACAAAATGGGAATGCAACACCTCGAGTGCTAGCTCGTGGTCTTCCACAAATGCCTTGAGCCGCCTGAAGTCGTCGGTCCGATCCTCGCCGTCGATCAGCTTGGGCGGGATGTGCACCAGCAACCCCTCCACGCCGATGGCCCGGAGGAAGTTCAGGCTCTCGGACTCCACGTCATCCCAGGGCAGGTGATCCATCAGCCTCATGGGGTCATCTCCTCTTCGGCGTGATCGGGTCCGCTACTCGGGGATCTCCAAGCCATAGTCCGCCATCACATCGCGGTAGGCTTCGGAGAACCACGTGGCCGTCAGGCCGTTCTCATACCGGTTGTACGGACGATCCCCCTGCTGGAACCGCATCACCAGATCCTCCCGCCTCAAGGTCTCGCCCACGTCGCGAAGTGCCCTAGCCTCCAGTCCCGCCCGGACGGAATCTCCCTCGTTCTCGAGCAGTCGCACACGGATCAGGCGGTAGATGAACTGGACCATGTTTTTGGTGTAGCGGAACCTCCGCACGTCGTCCACCAGGCGTCTGGTGATCGTCGGGTCCGAAACCTCCAGGAACACCTGGTCGATGATCCGCTCCGCCTCCTCCAGCTGCTGGATCGTCTCGAGGAGCGAAGGCCCCCCGTTCAGCAAGCGATGCTCGGGACCGTAGCGTAGGTGCTCGCTGGTGAAGATCTCCAGTGGCTCCTCAGGACTCCCCTTCTGTCTCAGAATCTGGAACAGACAGTGCCTTGGCTTATCGAGGCGGGCGTAGTGCTTAAGCGGCTTGCAGTTGCGCATGGCCTGCTCGAGCACATCATAGAATCGCCCCATCGCCGGAGCCTGGTCGCCATACCTGTGATCGAGGTAGGCCCTCAGGTAGGCCTTGCAGTCCACCGTATGGTCCCAGAGCTGTGCGGCCATCTGCGTGTTGGTCAGCGACAGCGTGCCCCAGTACTTGGTCGTCACGTGCATGTAGTTGAGATGTCGGACCCCCGACTCATGGTAGAACGGGATGTCGATAGCCATCGTCTTCGCGAAGGGAATCGCCAGGGACACGAAACTCGAAACGTTGTAGTACTCCCCGATCAGCAGCTCGCCCTTGAAGGCACACTCGGGATTGTCCGTCCAGTCCTTCAGCAGCTCCGCCATCCCCGCGTTGATCTCCGTGCACGAGGGGTCGTCCAGCGAGTGCGAGTAGCACCGCTCGATCGTGAAGAAGATCACCAGCGTCCCCTCGTGATCGAACCCCTCCGGGAGCGGCCTCGTCGGGATCGGCAACGTCTCGTGGTAGGCCGGCACGTCCACGCGGACCTCGCGGTTCAGCCGTCCCTTCTTTCGGGCCTTGAGAATCGCCTGCCGGCAGTCGTGCGCGAGCACGAAAGTCTGATCCGTGGGGCTGCCCATCTCCTGGCAGTCTTCACATTCACACCACTTCCCGTTGTCCAGCGGCCAGACCTGGATAATGTCGCACCACTGGTTGTCCCCCGAGATCAGGTCCTCGACCATCCTGTCTGCCAGCTCCTGCCGGCATTCGGCGTTGGAGAAGCAGATGTTGTACCCGAATCCCCGCTCGATCTCGCCCTTCCGTTCGCCGCCGAACAGGCAGTACCACTCGGGGTGCGCGTCGAAGCATTCCTCTGGCGGCACGTACCTGGCGTAGATGCTGTGGCCACCCGCGATGAACTTCAAGCAGAGCTTCCGGCAGAAGGGCTTGTTCGATTCCGCCGCGAACCAAAGGTTCAGCTTGTTTCGGGCCATCCACAGCAGGAAGGCCTCGCCGCCGCGATCCTCGCCTCCGTGGAATCCCCGTGTCGTGAAGGATGGGCCCTCATTGGTGCAGATCTCCGGTAGGGGATCAGGCAGCTGCTCTGGGATGTGGGTGTCGTACTCGTCCGGCCCGAGCCATCGAAACCCGAGCCGCTGAAGGACCTCGTAGGTCCCATACATCCCACCCGCTCGGTCGGCTCCGACGACAAGGTAGCCTCGCTTCCCGCCCTCACCGGACGTCCTGATTGAATACGACTGCTCCCCTTCCGGGATGTCGATCGGACCGAAGGTCTTCTCGAGGTCGGCCTTCACTGCTTCCAGTGATAACGGCCCAACCACCACGATGAATGGCGCATCGGGCAACCCGCTGCCCAGATCGCTCACCTCCGCCTGGACCCCTTCCACCCTCGACAGAAACTCGGCCGCCTCGACGCCGGCGAAGGCCAGGGTGCACGCCTCGTGAGACTCCCCTTCAGCGGCCGTCCAGTCTACTTCCTGTTCCCCGAGGGCCGCCCCTGCGGCTGAACCGAAAGGGCCCTCCGGCGCCAGCACGGTCCATTCCATCTCGTGTCCTCCTGACGGTTACGGATACACCATCCTCATTTCCCCATTCCCAGATGTCGGTTCAGGAACGTATAGGCCTGCTCGCGGATCTCCGGTGGGAAGTCGTGACCCGCATCGGGGTAGACGGCCACCAGGTTGTCTCGCGCTCCAACGAGCTCGTAAACAGGTATCGCGGCCGCGATGCAGTCCCGCACGCCCGACACCTCGAAGTTCGAGTCGCCGAGCGGCGCGTTCACGAAGAACGCTCGAGGAGCCAGGGCGCCCGTCAGCTCGGTGAAATCGAACGGCATCTGCTTCGGATCCGCGCCGTAGACCTCCGCCACCCTGGGCATGTACTTGTCCTGACCCCAGGCCTTCAGATCGCCCTCCTTGTACTTGGGGAACGCGTTGAATCCACAGCTTGAGACCATAGCGCCGATCCGTTCATCGAACACGGACACGAACACCGTGTTGTGGCCCCCGAGCGAGTGGCCGATGCAGCCGATGTTCGCGCCGACCACCTCGGGCAGAGACTGCAAGAGGTCGACACCTCGCATGTGGTTCCAGATCCCCTTCATCGTCGTACTCACATACCCGTAGTCGAACGGAACGCTGTCGTTGTCCCCGAAGTAAGGGTAGTCCGGCGCCAGGGCCACGTAGCCTCGCTCCGCCAATTCCAGGGCATAGTGCAGGTTCGGCTTGCCACCGATCCCGGCCGGTTCGCCCTTGCCGATCTCTGTCGTCTGGTGCAGGCACAGCACGCCGGCGACTTTGCCCGATAGCTTCTTCGGCTGAATCAGGTATGCGGGCACCCGGTCGCCCGGCTCCGACACAAAGGTCACTTTCATCCTGACGACGGACCCAAGCTCCACCCTCTCCAGCACCTTCATGTCGAGGGGCGCAAGCTCCTTCCGATCGGGAAGCGGCCCCATCACCAGCTCCATACTCGCCAGGATATGTCGCCGCCGTCGCGCCCAGTCATCCGCCGTAACGACGGGTCGCTCCGCGCCGTCCTCATCGATCGTAACCATCAGCCGCATCTTGTCGGCATAGAAGGGAGTTTCTTGCTGTTGCCCGTCAGCAGTTACCATTGTCACCGCTCTCAACAGTAGAACAGCCCAAAGAAAATGGATAGGAATCTTGGTTGGTTTCGTCTGTGGTCCGTCGTCCATCGTCTGTGGTCTCTACTGTGCCGTCCACCCGCCATCGACGAACAGCGAGCTCCCCGTCACGTAGCTCGAAGCGTCGCTCGCCAGGAAGACCGCGGCACCGCGTATCTCGTGCAGCTCCGCCCATCGGTTCAGGGCCGTGTTCCCGACTACGGCCTGCACCTTGTCCGGATCGCTCAGAAGCGGACGGTTGATCTCCGTCAGAAACGGCCCCGGACACAGGACGTTGCATCGCACCCCCGCGTGGGCCCACTCCAGGGCCAGGGTCCGCGTCAGTCCCAGAATCCCCGCCTTGGATGAGCAGTAGGCCGTCCGCTCGACCAGGCCCACGGCACTCAGCGCCGATCCCACATTGATCACCGACCCGTGCTCCTGGTCCACCATCACCCGTCCCACGGCGCGGCAGCAGAGCCACGTGCCGGTCAGGTTGGTGTCGACCACCTCCCTGAACGCCTCCACGGGGAACGCCTCGACCCGGTGCCTCAGGTTGATCCCCGCGCTGTTCACCAGGACATCGATCCGACCGAACTCCTCCACGACCCGGTCGAACAGCATCCCCACATCCGCTTCGTCCGTGACATCCGTCGCGTGTCCCACGCTCTTCTGACCTGTCTCCTTCTCGATCAGGCTCGCCGCCGCCTTACAGTCGTCTTCATTACGCGAGCAGAGGACCGTTGTCGCACCGGCGTGGGCAAGCCCTTGGGCCATCGACAGGCCCAATCCCTTTGAGCCGCCGGTAATCACAGCAACGCGATCATCAAGCCGAAACAGATCCATCGTGTTTGGGTCGTGCATTGCGAACTCCGATGCGTGTATGGTCCGTCCCCTGTCAATTGCAGGTGGTCAGCCAATCGCCCGGAGTTTCGTGGCCTGGACTCACACAGGGCACGAAACTCCCAAGCTGACGGCGGGAGCCGCCGTCAGCCGTGGTCCAGCCTATCCAAGCACCTCACTCATATCGGCCACATAGACCCGCCTACGCCCCTCCCAGCACCCGTTGAAGGCAATCCGCTTAAACTCGCGATCCCAGGCCGGATGGGGATCGATCCGCAACTCCTTCCTCGGACCGGGGTAGGGCGGATCGTTATTGATACGGATCACCACCTGCTCCTGCCCCGTCTCCAG
This sequence comes from Candidatus Latescibacterota bacterium, assembly GCA_030746455.1. The sequence continues at coordinate 559 of JASLMQ010000167.1, read as the reverse complement.
GTCGATCCACCGGATCGGGGTGGTACCGTCGCCATAGGCCAGCGGCTCGTGGAGGTACACGTCTGTCAGAATGTGCCGCCCGTCAGGATGCATCGACGGATGGCCCGAACCCTTCACGGCCTCCGTCATCACCCCGTAATCGCTTCCGTCGAACCGTGCCTTCACGAACCGCAGGTTCTCCCCGTCATCTTTGATGTTGATCATCACCGTCTCGCCGTCCGGGCACCAGTTGGGATGATGTCCGCCCTTCCCCCAGTTCTCCTCGCCGATCGCCACCCGGATGTCCGAACCATCCGAACGCATCGTGATCACGTTGTGCTTCATCTTCCCGCCTGCTCGGGGCTTCCATCTCAGGACCAGCATCAGGCGGTCGCCCTGGAGGTTGTACTTCACATGGAAACCGTAGAAGTCACCGTCCGCATACTCGTCGGGATCGAACGTTGGCACCGCAGTCTCCACGATCTTTGCGAGCGAGGTGAGCAGGCGGCATTCCCCCGTGTCCGTATCCGTCACGAACAGCCCGTCGTCCTCCGGCGCGCCATGGTTGGTCCGAATCTGG
>JASLMQ010000166.1 GCA_030746455.1 Candidatus Latescibacterota bacterium | reverse complement strand
GCCGATGGCACCGTCGTTGCTGGCAATCCGGCACGGCCCCTACAACAGAGATAGCGTGTTTTGTCGACTTCCCGTATGATAGGTGATCGTTGGACCGTTAGACTCGAAGAGTCGCGAAACGAGCGCTTCTGGCGCGGCGGCCTGCTGGTCTTCGGTTCCCTCGTCAGTGCCGCCCTGGCAGCGCTGCTCCTGCGACGTGTCGACGTGTCGGCCGCGTGGGAGCGCGTCGTGGACATCGAGCCATCGCTGCTCCTCCTGCCGGCGATGGTTGCCTTCGCGAACCTGAGTCTGCGGGCCCTTCGCTGGTGGATGATTTTTCCCGTCCAGGCCCGTCTGGGCGCCGGGCGGACCTTCTTCGCCTTCGCCACAGGTAGTCTTGCCAACCACTTTCTCCCCGGCCGCGGCGGCGACCTGATGCGCTGCTACCTAGCGACCCGCGGCACCCTTACCGAGCGTATGGGGTTGGGTCTGTGTACTCTGGTGGTCGAGAAGATCTTCGATACACTGTGTCTTCTCGTGCTGGTCAGCACGGCAGGCCTGCTCCTGTCACCGCCTGCCTGGTACGAGAAAATGCAGGTTGCGGTACTGCTGGTCGTGGCCATGGCGCTTCTACTGCTGATCCTCGTCTGGTGGAACGCCGAGGTCTTCGCCGATAGGGCAGGACGGATTCTCCATCACCTCAGGCTGCCACGGGTGGCCGAGCATGCGGTGGCGTTCATTTCCAGGTTCGCTTCCGGGCTTCAGGTGGTTACTTCGATCAGCCGCCTCTGCCTCCTGGCGGGCTGTACCGGCGTAATCTGGTTGTTCGAAGGGTTGGTCATCTGGGGGTTGGCGCAGGCGCTCGGAGTCGGTCTGTCATTCGCCGGTTGCGTCCTTGTGGGCGCCGTGATGGGGCTGAGCCGCGCCATTCCAGCTGCTCCCGGGCACATCGGCAGCTACGAGTTCTTCATGGTCACGGCCACGGGCCTGCTGGGTGTGACGGCCGAGCAGGGCCTGGCCCTCGGTCTGGTGACCCATGCGGGTGTGCTCCTGTTCGCCATCGCCTTCGGTGTGGTGGGCGCCCTGGCGACGAGCACGAGCATCTCCGGACTGAGACGAATCACCTCGCCGTTGGCGGACACGGATCCACAACAGCAATCGAGGAAGCTGGCATGAGACCGTTCATGATGGGTTGGGGTCTGGTGACGCTTTCGGCCCTGTTCGACTCCTACGCGGCCTACGTCGTCAAGGGCAAGTTCAACGAACTCGGTCGCATCGACTTGAGCTCGTGGGACACCGCTGGCCGTTACCTGCTCACCTTCGCGAAGTCGCCGCTCCTCGCTACGGCCGCCGTCACCTTCGTGTTGGCTCCCGTCCTCTGGTTTCTGGCTCTCAACCGACTCGATCTGTCACGTGCCTATCCCGTGCTGGTCGGCATGCACCTGGTATTCGTTCTCATTCTCGGTGTCGCACTGCTCGATGAGCCGATGACGCTGAAGAAAGCCATCGGGACCCTTCTCGTTCTCGCAAGCCTGGTGTTCTTTCGTGACTGAACAGGGCCTGGATCTCACGGATCAACCCGATCGTTGGCTCAAGCTCGGTCTCGGGCAGATGCTCGTGGAGGGTGGAGAGCCCGAACGGAATCTTCAGCGCGCCCGACAGATGATCGACAAGGCGGCGCAGGAGTCGTGCCAGGTAGTCCTGCTGCCCGAGTGTCTGGACCTTGCTTGGACGCATCCAAGTGCCAGGCACGAGGCCGAACCGGTTCCCGGGCCACGATCACAGGAGCTGTGTGACGCCGCAGAAGAGACTGGCCTGTATGTCTGCGCCGGGCTCACGGAGCTCGAAGGAGACCGCGTCTACAACTGTGCGATTGTCGTCGATCCAGCCGGCGAGATCGTCCTGAAATACCGCAAGATCAACGTCTTGGGGATCGCCCAGGAGTTCTATTCGATCGGCGGCATGCTCGGGGTGGTAGACACCCCGTTCGGTCTGATCGGCGTCGACATATGCTCCGACAATTACGTGGACGGCCTGGCTATCGGACACACGTTGGCGCGCATGGGCGCATGCCTGATTCTGTCACCGTCGTCATGGACCGTGGACTACTCCGTCTCCGACACCGACGACCCCTACGGGGACAAATGGCTGCGGCCGTATTACACGTTGGCCTCCCTCTACGACCTGGTCGTAGCAGGCTGTACGAGCGTGGGAGTGATTATCGGTGGCCCCTACGAGGGCAAGAAGATGGTGGGCAGTTCGCTCGTCGTCGATCGGGACGGGCCGATCATGACAGGGGAGATCAACGAAGTTGCTGGCCGACTGACAACGGTGGATGTCCCACTGCGGCGGCGGACCGTATACGGGACCGAAATCGGTCAGGCACTCAGCGAGCGAGGCCATGAGTTCGGCACGGTAGATCCGCCGATGCTCACCAACCGACGGATGATGAGGTAATGCTGATCTGCTCTACATGTATCGTCGACGAGTCCGTTCCAGGCGCCGCCTTTGACCGAGACGGCGTCTGCTCCTACTGCCGTCTCCAGGCAAGGATGGAGTTGCAGTATCCCAACGACGGCAGGGGAGAAGAGCACCTTGCGCGGCTGCTCGATCGCGTGCGCCGGGCCGGTAGGGGGCGGAAATACGACTGCGTCATCGGCTTCAGCGGCGGGCGAGACAGCACATACACCTTGTACCGAGCCAAGCGGGAATGGGGTCTTCGCCCTCTCGCTGTGCATTTCAATGATGGCTTTGGAAACCCCATGGCCGGTGAAAACATGCAGAAGGCGGCCGACAAGCTCGGTGTGGATCTGAGCTACTACACCTCAGATTGGCGTGAGTCGAAGGACCTGAAGCTCGCCTTCCTGCGGGCGTCCACTCCTGATCTTGAAGAGGGCACGGATATCGGCATTGCCGCGGCCCTGTACGGCGCGGCCGCGCGAGAGAGAGTCAAATACATTCTGATCGGCCAATCCTTCCGCACCGAAGGGATCTCTCCGCTGCCCTGGAACTACCTCGACGGTCGCTACCTGCATGCCGTACACAGGCGTTTCGGCTCCGTCGAGCTGCGGCCGTGGCGTCCCGAGGACCCGGGCTTCAATCTGCGCACATGGCACTTGGCGTACTATGCCCTGATCCGTGGTATCCGCACGATCACGCCCCTCTACCATACCAACTATGTGCGCGCCGAGGTGGACGAAGTCCTCAAGCGTGAGCTCGACTGGGAGTACCCCGGGGCTCACTACTTCGACGATCTGTATCAGAGTCTCATGGCGTACGTGTACCGCACCAAGTTCGGTATCGAGCGGCGCCGGTTCAATTACTCCGCACTGGTGCGATCGGGACAGATGTCGCGTGCGGAGGCCCTCGACGCTGTGTCCGAGAAATACGTGCTCGAGGACGACAAGACCATCGACCTGTGTATCAAGCGTCTCGGCATCAGTCGTGAGGAGTTCGATTCCTACATGGAGATCGCTCCAAAGACCTTCAGGGACTATCCCTCCGACTACAACTTCATTCGCCTGATGCGTCCAGTGATCTACCTCCTCAGCTCCGTAGGCATCCTCCCACAGGTGACCTACGAGAAGTACTTCCACTGCGGATGAGCAGTGGTTGGTTGTCATCTTCCCGAGTCCCGAACTACCGACTTCTCGGACTCGTACTGGGACTAGCCCTCCTCTACAGACTCGTCTTCTGGCTGCCCAGCTGGCAGCCGGGCGACGCGCTTGGGTCGTACGCCTTCTCGGCCCACAAGATCCTCACGGGAGAGTACGCGCCAGGAGCGCAGTACACCTTCGAGTGGTTTTCTGGGATTCGACTGGGGGTCGTGGTACCGGCCGCCCTGCTCGTGGGGCTGATCGGCTACTCC
>JASLMQ010000165.1 GCA_030746455.1 Candidatus Latescibacterota bacterium | reverse complement strand
AGATGGTCCGTGCGCGACCCGCACCATGTGAAGTGCCGGTTCTGTGAGACGGTGTTCCCCAACGAGGACTATCCGGAGGACAGGATCCTGCGGGTGACCAACCCGGTGGGCAAGGAGGTCGAGTACCCCTACTGGGCAGACAGCAAGGGCTACCGATACCTCTTCTCTGCCAAGGCCTGGTACCAGGCCAAGCGGTACTTCGCCAGAGTTGCGCACGACCTCGGTAGGCTCTACCAGGCCACGGGAGATCGTCAGTACGCGCGACGAGCTGCCTTGATCCTCGACGCGTTCGCCCGGCACTACCCCGGATACCTGGTGAGCATCGATCGCCCGAGCCGTCCAAAGGGGTTCGCGCCTCACCCCCCGTACCCAAACGCGGGAGGCAAGTGGGGTCGCTGGCGGCACGACGAGATGCCGCTCTACCCGGCCTACGCGTACGACCTGATCTACGACAGCGGCGAGCTGGAGGCCCTGTCGCAGGAGACCGGCGTGGACGTGAAACACCGGATCGAGGAGGACTTCTTTCGCGGCTCGATCCGGCAGGTGGAGCACTTCCCACCCAACTACAGCAATGCGGCACCCCGCATCTACCAGGGCTACGCCGCGATCGGCCGTGTGCTGGGTGAGCCGGGTTACGTCCACACGGCGGTGCAGCTCAGCCGGGGACTCTTCGAGCGCTTCTTCTTCGTAGACGGGTTCTGGAAAGAGGGGAGTCCGGGCTACCACAGGATGACGATGGGGGGGATGTCCAGGGTCTTCAAGGCCCTGAAGGGGCACACCGACCCGCCCGGCTACGTGCATCCAGTAGATGGGACGCGCCTCGATGACCTCGACCTGGAGCGCGATATCGGGATCATGGGTCGGGCGAGCACGATTCTCGAGTTCTGCCGCTACCCCGACGGACGCACGTTCCCCGTGCACGACAATCGGGCGTCCTACAGGAATGCTCGCCCGCTCGAGCGGTCTGAATCCCGGTTGCTGGCGGGGGTCGGACACGCCTGGTTGGGATGGGGGGAGGGCGACGATCAGGTGCAGCTGCACCTCCATTTCTCCGGGAGCTACGGTCACGCCCACGCGGACAACCTGAACCTTATGCTCTTTGCGAAAGGCCACGAGCTGCTGTCGGACGTGGGGTACACTCATACGCGATATCGAGGGTGGAGCAAGAGCTCGCTCTGTCACAACGTTGTCTTGATCGACGAGAAGGAGCAGAACACGCGAGGCAGACGGGAACCCACTGACGGCAGGCTTCTTGCGTTCGAGGCGTCTCACAGACCGGTCCAATGGATGACCGCAAGCGGGGAGCGTGGCTATCCCGGGTTGGCGGATCTCTATCGCAGGACGCTGATGCTGGTCGACGCGGGAGATGGGGATGCGTATGTGGTGGACCTGTTCGACGTGACCGGGGGATCGCGCCACGACTGGGTGCTGCACGGTAGCGCGGACCGCGACGGGCTGGCCAGCGTGGATGTGCCTCTAGAACCCTATGGAAAGAATCTCCTGCCGGGCGTGGAGGTCCGCATGCCGGCGCACGAGTCCGACCGGGGCGATGCACGGGGGAGGAACCTCGGCTACGCGTTCTTCCAGAACGTCTCCCACGGCCGGGCGGCGGACGGTTTGAGCCTACAGATGGCGGTCCTCGACTCCGCGGGAACCAGCCAGCTTGCGGGCGTCAGGACGCATCTGCCGGATCTGTCGGGAGCGGAGGTGTATCTTGGGGATGCCCCGTCGCTTAGGAGGGCACGGGAGAACGACGCGCTTCTTGACGAGTACCGGATGCCCATCTTCCTGGCTCGAAGGAAAGGATCGTCGCCCCTGTCGAGCCGCTTCGTCGCCGTCCACGAGCCCTATGGCGATGAGGGCTACATCGAGGAGGTGTCTCTGGTTCCGGTGAGTGGACACCCCGACGCGGTTGTCGTGAAGATCCGACACAAAGGGATGACTGATTACGTCGTGATCCAGGGGACGACGGGGAGCGAGAAGCTGGCCGCGGAGAAGCTCGGGATGCAGGGCGAAACAGCCTTCGTCAGAGAAAGGAACGGAGATCCGGTTGCGATGGGACTGTGGGGAGGAGACGAGCTGCGGTGGGGCGGTCACGTGCTGACGGGGAGCGGCACGTATGGGGGAACGGTCAAGGGCGTCCTACGCGAAGGGGATGGCGATTCCTGCAACGCGCTGGTAGTCTCGGGGGAGCTGCCGGGAGGAGACGTGCTGAACGGCGCGACGGTGATTGCGACCTTTGGCGATGGTTCGACCATAGGTTATCGGGTGTCGGATGTGAAAAGGGTGTCCCGCCTACGCGCGGGGCGCTACGGCGGGCAGGCGGGAGAGACGCGTCTGGCCCTGCGAGATGACCCGGGAATCGCGATCGATCAGAAGGGCATGCGGCATCTCTTCTTCCCGCTCCGCGAGATCCCCGGTCGAGTGACCTATCACTTGCGGACCTCTGCGTTCGTTGCGTTCGAGGACGATAGCGGAATGGTGGAGTCGGTTGGGGAAGCAGGTCTATCACACGGCAGGTAAGACAGCAGGTGGGCCGGGCACTGGAGAGTCTGCAAGGG
>JASLMQ010000164.1 GCA_030746455.1 Candidatus Latescibacterota bacterium | reverse complement strand
GGCCGCTTCGCGTCTGTTGCGCGAGCGATTCGGCCACGTGGCGTTCACGTTCCTGCGGGCGTGCGCCGACGTGGTGTGGGAACCCGATGACGCGTCCCTGTCTCAGGCAGAGGAACGCCTTCGCGAGACGATCGGCGCGTGCTCAGACGCTCTGCAGACGGGGAGGTTTGACAAGACCGAGGATGTGGCGAGGTGTCTGAGGTGTGGATACAGGGCGGTGTGTGGGAGATGAAGAGAGGAGCGGTCAGCGTTCAGCTTTCAGCAGGACCTAAAGGCCAATCAACGGACGCACGCATCACGTTGGGCGCGGCGCAATGAATCGGTTTTGCAGTTGAGCTGACAGCTGACGGCTGAGGGCTGCCTTTCGTGTTCACCATCCATATATGAAATGTCCCTGGCCCGGAAACCAGACCATATCCACGACGAAGGAGATGCCACATCCGGTGAAGGTGCCGACGATAAGGCCGTAGAAGAAGGGCTGGGCCCTTCGATAGAGACGGATGCCCCCGTACCTCAGGATAAGCGCTTTGGCCACCCAGGCGAGGAAGATCGAGAAGGCCGAGATCCGGACCGGGAGCGTGTAGGCCACGGGGAACCCGATGGGGTGAAGCGGCCATCGGGTGAAGCGGTATCGTAGGAAGGTGAGCGCGGCCATCACGGTTGCCCCGGCGGCCAGGAAGAAGAGCCGACGCCAGTCGGTGTCGAAGGGATTCCGCATCTTGCGGACCATCGCGTTGTAGGGGGTCTCGGCACCCCCCCGGAAGATCCAGTCGCCGTAATTGTAGGCCCCCCGTGAGTATCCCATACCCAGAGTGTAGCACATGGACGCTATGACGGCGACGACGAGGGCCAGGCACACGGCCGTGACGACGGCTCGACGGCGGAGCCGGAGGGCGTCGCTGAGCTTGGCCGCGTGGGCGATGGCGGGCATGAAGAAGGACTTGATGTCGCAGAACCAGGCGTAGGAGACGGCCAGGGCCGCCATCCCCGCGGGCGGCATGGTGGAGACGCCCAGCGTATAGGCCGTGAAGGGCTGCGCGATGAGAGGGCCCCGCAGGAAGACCAGGCCGCCCTCGATCACGATCCGGGTCACACCCAGGTAGATGACGGTGACGGCGAAGAGGAAGAGCGCCAACATCGCGGGCGTCATCCCCGTCGCCGAGAGGAAGAACACGATGTAGACGAACCCGATGATTGCACACCACACGGCAGCTCGGTACGACACCAGCTCTCCGGTGTCGTCGACGCCGGGATCCCCCCGGAAGGCCTTCCGGAACACGTCCCCGAGATGGTCGCGGGCCATCCACAGGCCCCATCCCACCAGCACGATGAACCCTCCGAACCCCTGCCACCCCATGGGCGGCGATGCCGAGCAGTAGGTCTCCGAACCTCCGATCGTGTACCCGAAGCGGTTGTAGAGCCCCACCTGCAGGGCCCCCAGAAGGTGGAAGAACCAGATGCTGAAGGCCACGTCCAGGTTGATGAGGTAGGCGAAGCCCATCAACGGGAAGTGGAAGTCCAGCCGGAGCGGATGCGCGCCCCTGAACATCGTGAGGCGGTTCCGAAGGGGGATCGACGGGAAGCCCTGGAGGAAGTAGCCTGCCACGTTCCAGAGCACGATGGCGAGAGGGATGCCGAACCCGAGCCAAAAGACCCGGCTGCGCATGAAGGCAGGGAGGAGGCGGGGACTTCCCGATTCCGCGACCATCTCGAGCGGGACCTTGGCGAGCGGGAAGACGATGCGCTCCCGGTCGATCCACTGACGCCGCAGGATGGACACCAGGCAGAAGCAGACCACGAGTACCGCTCCCGCGAAGCTCATCCACCACGCGAGGGGCAGGGCCCAGGCGGACCAGGGGATCTGCCCGCCGGCCGGCAGGCCCTCGAAGAACCACGTCATCGCCGAACCCTCGTTCGACGGGATCAACCAGCGGGGGAGGTGCGGTTGGAGGTACTCGGTCCAGCCGTTCTGCGTTGTGGCATAGTAGTAGGGCGCAGCGATGGTGGAGACCAGGTAGCCCGTGAGCCCGAAGGTGGGCACCGTCGAGCCGACGAGGGCCATGATGAAGGCCACGGCCAGCTCCCCCGGCGTGAGGCCCCCGCGGGAGCGGAGCAGCTTGATCGCCGGGTTCAGGACCGCGACTGAGAGGATGAACGGCAGCAGCACGCCCATCGGCAGGTAATCGCAGGCCAGGAGAGAGGCGTGGAGGATGTACTTGGCGTACGGTGCCCCGATGTTGACCACTACCACCAGGACCAGGCCGAGGAGGCACGCGCGCGGGGTCAGATCGCGTCCCCGTGGATACAGGTCCACTCCGGAATCGGGTGGGAAATCGGAATCGAGTCGGCGTGGCAGGGGCATTCGGTAGGCTATCCTGCTCGCGGGAAGAGACAGCCTTCGGTGTCTGCGGCATAGAGCCGGCGGTTTCGCCGGCTCGGGTTGTCATAGTGGTTCTGCGGCGTGCGCTCCAACCCCTCGGGCCAGCGACCGGTGGGCTCCGGCACCAGCATGAACGGTCCGCTGCCACCGTAGTTCATGACCAGGTTGAGGGTGTCCAGGCCGTGGCCGAGCCCGCGCCGGTCGATCAGGCACGCGCCATCGTCCCAGGTCCGTCCGCCGTCTTCACTGGTCCAAACGAACAGGTCGCCCCCATTGCAGTCCGTGGGCGGATCGGTGAGAGCGATGCCGTACATACGCAGGTTCCGTCCGTCGGTGGTTGTTGGGGCCAGAGAGCGGGCGAGCACGCCGTGGTGCGTGCCGGGCGAGAGCTCGTGTCGGACGACCTCCTTGCCATCCCACCACCCGAAGTAGAGCCGGTCCTGCTGGTCGTTGAACACGAAGAGCGGCTTTCCCTGGTGGAGGCAGAGATCCATCCATCCCGTGGCGTTATCCTCGGGGTCGACCAGCTCGAACGGCGCCATCCGGCTGTGACTCTCGATCAGGGCCCGTCGATCGGCCACCGGACCCAGGTCATCGCCGTTCATCCCGAAGACACGGCCTTCCGCCGGGTCGTAGGCGCAGTAGTAGGCGGGGAAGGCCGACGGCAGGGCCGGCACCGGGACGTTGGTCCGGTCGTGAAGCGAGAAGTGGATGCGGTCGTGCGAGGCATCGTAGAGGACGTTGTGGATCTTCACGGACGAGGGCGCGCCGAAGCGGACGACCTCGACGCGATCCTCCCACGTACCGCCGAGGTCGCGGCTGCGCTGGAAGACCAGGGGCGAGTCGATCTGGGCGCCGCCGTGGCGGTAGAAGAGCAGGAGCTCGCCGTTGGTACGCTCGACGACGAACGGGTAAGTAGTCCGCTCGCCGATGGTCTCTCCCAGCTCCCAGCGGTCAATCTCTTCGGGTGACTTGCTGCGCGCGTACCGAAAGGGCGTGCCGTGGGAGCCGTAGAACAGGTGGATGGTACCGTCACGGGAGACGAACAGGTTGGGCACATTGTGCCCGTCCGGGGGGTGCCCCTCCACCTGGGTGGTGCCGATTCGGACCGCGTCGGACCAACGAGACCCGTCGTGGTCGTAGGCGAGAACGCGGGCGTCGAAGTCGTGATCCATGTACGCGACATACGTCCGCCGGTGCCGGCCGACGTGGGTCATCGCGCGGCTCTGATGGTCGCGCGCCAGCGTGCCGCCCATGGCGTTGTCAGCGAAGCATGCGGATTTGACCATTGGGACTCCTTGCGAATACAGCATCGCGTGCGCAACAGGACGCGCTGGGGCGCCTAAACCACCCCGTCGATCATGATCTGCGCGAGGGTCCGGACGTAGTCCAGCTTGG
>JASLMQ010000163.1 GCA_030746455.1 Candidatus Latescibacterota bacterium | reverse complement strand
GCAAGAGTCCACAGGAAAGCCGGATGCGGGAAAACCGCCCGTCCGGTTTGACGAGGGGGAGGGGCTACTCACCCCTCTCTACTCTACCGCTTTTCGTAGTTCCCCGGTCTTCGTTCTCTCAAAGCTCCCGCAGCATCCTCTCAAACCTTTCCGCCGCCTGTCTGAGGTCTCCCGCCTCCCGATTCCCTGCCCCCAGGAGCATCGTACCGCTGAAGTGCGAGCATCGCAGGATCGACACCAGCTCCTTGATCTCGGCATTGCCTCCCGCCAATGTCGTCGCCTCGCCCGAGAAAGTCCGGTCTTCCACATCGAGCTGATCGACGAACCGCTTCAGCTTGCTCCCGTAGCTCTGGAGGAACGGCTTCTCGCCGACCGACACGAAGCCTGTCGCACTGAAAGTCAACCCCGCATCGGGGTTGACGGCGCGGACCTCTTCCATCATATCGAACACCTTGCCCCCACCCATCGCGAGGTTGACGAACGACACGGACAGCCCCGCCTCCTGTGCCTCCACGGACAGAGTGTTCGAATCCACTCCCAGAGGGAACACCACTCGTTCCACCTCGCATCCCGCCGCCGTCAGAATCAGGTCCCGAGACCGACCCCCCGAAGCCGACGCCCTCAGCGCGGCGACCTCGCACCCCCCGTCGCGCAGGGCCTCCACCGCCTGCTGCACCTCATCGGTCGGCAGCGCATCCACGGGCCGGCCGGCCAGGCCGTCCAGTTCCACGGCATCGATCCCTGCAGCGCCGCAGCTCGCCAGGATCTCCGAAACCCAATCCCCCGCCAGCCGGGCCGATGCCACCACCCGGAACGGCTCCCTCCCAAACCGATCGCGCCGCAAGTCGGACCGTTGCCCAACGCAGTCCGCGCAGTTCGGATTCTCGCACAGTGCGAACGCCGGATTCGACCGTCCCACTTCGAGCAGGTAGTCGATCGTCTCCTGCGACTTCATCAGCCGCACGGCCGCGTCCCCGACGCGCCCGAGCTTCACGATCCCCCGTCGGCGTAGGTCCGCGTCCAGCCCGATGAAGTCCCGGTGGGGTCCCGGGAAATGTGGCCACGACATCGTGACCTCGCCCTCGGGCGTCTCGAACGCAAATCGATCTGTCGGCTTCAGGTAGGGTAGACGAAGGAGCTCCTCCACCGCGTGGAGCGTCGTGTTGCGGTCCTGGTCCACCCCCAGCAGGCACACGTATCCGGCCAGATCCGCGATGCGTACGTACGGTGTGTCCGTGCCGTGCGCGGTCTCCGCCTTCCAGTGATCGCGACAGAGGGCCTCCGCCTGCGCGCCCACCGCGGCCACCGATGCCTTCGGATGGATGCTGTGTACCGCGTGCGGCAGGTCCTTCACCACGTCCGTGATCACGCCGAAACTCCCGAACGTCGGCACGACCAGCGTTCCGCTTGGACCGAGCACCCGCAGGATAGCCTCGACAACGGTTTCTGCGCCTCCTTCAACGTGGCCAAGGCTCGACAGTGAGCTGTGCACCAGGACGATGTCCCCATCACCCAGTCCCAGCTCCCTGAGCCCATTCTCTATGTCCGTCTGCGTCACGTGTGCAGCCATCGCAGCTGCCTCCTGAGAATCTATGGATCCGAATCCATGAACGACGTGAGGAACCTGTATGTCTCCGCGCTGCTCCCGGTCTTCTGAACCTGCTCGGAGACCGCATCCCATCCAAGTCGATCGAGGACTCGGGTCATCCGCCGGACCATCGTGAAATTCACGTCGTAGGCCTCCACCGGGCCCATGTGCTTGGGCGCGATGTCCGCCCCGATCCACCCCTCGTACCCCACGCGATGGAGCGTGTGCAAGAGCTCCAGCCAGTGCCAGAAATGGACCGACCCCGACATCATGTCCCAGTCGCCCCCGTCGCCCGTGTTGTCGTTAGAATGGAGGTAGAACAGGCGGCCCTTCGTTGCGAGCAGCGCCGCGGCCTCTGCGGGGGACTCTCCTGCAGCCAGGGAGTGCCCCACATCGAGGTTGACCCCCAGGTTCGGGGCTTCGACCTCCGCGTACACGTGGAGCACCTTGCCCACGTTGTCCAGCAGGATGTGGGCGTGGGGCTCGTGCGGCTGGTATTCCAGCGCAAGCCGGACGTCGGACCGATGGGAAGTCGCCGCCTTCACCGTCCCCACAAGGTTGTTCCATGCCCGCGTGTAGTCGATCTGGAAGGGATAGTCATAACCGTCCGCCAGTGGACAGGTGGTCACCAGCCCCGCGCCGAACTCGGCGGCTGCATCCATCCCCCTCTGAAGGAGACCCGCGGCGTGACTCCGTACCTCGGGATCGACGGCCGAAAGCGCGCCGTGCCGGAAGTGCGCTACGTCCTTGAGGTCTACGTTCACCGCGGACACCGCCAGGCCGTGCCGATCGAGGAGCGCTCTCAGGGCGCAGGGTTTCTCGAAATCGAGTGGGTACTTGAGCTCGATCCCCGTGACGCCTTCGACCTGCGCCACCAGGCCGAACTTCTCTTCCAGGGTACGAACCGGTTGGTACTGAACGAACCGGTCCCGCCGGGCCCCAAAGAACCCCGCATTGGCACTGAACCTCCACTTCATCGACATCTCCCCTACTTGGCTCTTAGCAATGGACAACGCTCGCAGAAACCGAACCTTACCACGGATGAACACGGATAGACACCGATATAGATACACGAAGGCCCGAGCAATTCTGGCCGAAGCCACATTCGTGTAGGGCGGACGGGCGGTGGGCCCACCTCGAGCCTTCATCCCACCAGAGGCAAAGTGATTCCTCTGTTCTGTCGGCCGTTGCCCACCCCACCGCAGACCCCATCCTAGCCTGCAATCGTCAGGCTCTGCCGCCACCTTATCAGTGCTTATCTGTGTTCATCGGTGGTTCCGCTGTTTTGTCTTTCGGTCAGATCAGCGAGTAAAGGTAAGGAATCGTCTTCGCCGGATTCCGCTCCGTCATCAGCCTCGCCATCTCCTCCGTGTCGATCCGGTCCGTGATGGATTCCAGCTTCCGTGTGAGGTGCATCGCTGCGCTGAAGTTCTCGACCGTGTCGATCTCTTTCGGGAACACGTCGAAGCCGTACCAGTCGTTGTCATAGCCCAGCTTGCGCAGCGTGTAGAAGAACTCGATCGTCTCCCAGAAGTGATAGGCCCCGGGCAGCATGTCCCAGTCCCAGACCCCGTCGTTGTCGTTGACGTGGACGTAGAACAGCCGGTTCGTCTTGTGCAGCAGGACCGCCGCCTGGGAGGGACGCTCGCCCGCGAGGAACGCGTGACCGATATCCATCGTGGCGCCCAGGTTGTTGGCTCCGATTTGCGCGGCGAAGCTCGCTGTCTCCCCCGCCGAGCCGAAGAGGCACCGGGCCATCGGATCGTTGATCTTGTACTCGATGCACACCCGCACGTCGCGGTTGTGTTCGCACGCGGCCGTAAAGGTCTCCGCGGCGTGGTCCCAGAGCCTGACCGGATCGGCCTCGAAGAGGTTGTCGGTCCCCTCGTTGAGCGGGCACGTGGTTACGCGGCTGCATCCCAGCTCCACCGAGAAGTCCATGGCCCGCTTCAGGTCGTCCACCACCTCCTGCCTCTCGTTGCCCTTCTCAGATACGAAGGACCCTCGCCACCACTTACCCGATCTCCGAGATCGGAAGTTGATCGCCGAAACGCCTAGGCTGTACCGACTGAGCAGCTCCTTGAGCTCACCCACATCCTCGAAGTCCGCGGGATAGCAGAGCTCCAGGCCGTCTGCCCCCTCGACCTGCGCGGCCATCGCCACCTTCTCGGCCAGTGTGCGGTTCTCCTGGTAGACCATGTAGCGGTTGTGGGTCCCGCCCAGGAATCCCGATATGATCGCCAGCTTGTTCATCCCTTCACTCCCAGTTGAGTGCGCGATCGCGGATCGGCATCAAGCCAATACGCCACCGTCAACGCGAACGAGGTCGAGCAACCAGTCGCCCCCGTCGTCCGGCGATCTCAACCGATCCCCGTCCTTGACGGTCCCCGCAAACCGTCGGTCTCGGGTGTGTCGCGCGTTGATCCACTCCGCTCGGCAGACAGTATCCCCCAGTCTCACCCGCACATCACCCGAGAGCTCCAGGTAGACCAGGATCCGCTCCCCCTCCTCGGCCAGACAATGCCCGGTGTCAACCAGGTCCTGGCGTGGTACCATCCGTTGGAAGGGAATCGTCTCGAAGAAATCCCACACCTCCTGGATCGCGTCGTGCCGCGCCTGCTCCTTCAGGCCCAGGTCAGGGCGTCCGCTGAAGCCGGTCGATGACAGGCCGTCCATGTCGCCGAAGTTGATCGCCGCCCCCGATATCAGCATCACGTAGGCGTTCTTGCGAATATCATCGTCGCTGTAGTCCCGGCCGGCCCGACGCGCGTGCAGCACATTGCCGGGCCACAGCGTCTCCTGGGCGTACAGGGGTTTCCCAGGCCGCCGATTCCGCAGGATCGTCTCCCCGAGCTCCTTCCGATCCACCGTCTTGGGGCCCTGGAGCGTCACATAGGAGGCCCAGGGCGGGTGACCGAACACGTCGAGTGATGCGATCATCCCGCCGAGCCGATCGACGTCGTCCTCGGACAGATAGGCCTTGCTTCCCAAGCGAGGCTCCGGCCCACCGACCATGAACAGAAGGTTCCAGTAAGGGCCAAGCCGGGCGAGCGTGTAGCGGATGTACAGCTCCTGCTCATCCGGATCGCGAGGTGCCGTCGAATCCCTCCCGAAGAATCCCGCAAATGGATAGACCATCATACGACGGTCCGACAGATCGTCCATGACCCGTTCCAGCCTCTGGTATTCCTCGGGCCAGGGTGCACCTCTCTCGCCGTCCCAGAGATCCGGCGTCAGCCATCCCTGCCCGCGCCCCTCGCTGTCCCGATTGAGGTAGTGGCTGGCAATCGAGAGCATGTTGTAGCCCTGCACGCCGGCCCACTCCAAGAACGCGCGGCGCATCTCGGGATCCCATCGCTCTCCCGTGACGGAGTTGTCCTCGTCCGCAAAGAAGCAGTCGCCCACGTGCAGGCTTCTCACCAGCACGCGGCCACGGCCGCTGAAGCCGAACCATGCCGGATTGTCTCTATCCTGCGAGATCATCCCCGGGATGTCGGACGCCACGCACTCAAATGTCCCTTGGGTACCGGGTGATCCGTCCGAGAATCGTACGCTGTACTCCCAGCTCCCGATCTGGTCGGGCATAAACCGGATGCGCCACGTGTCGCCGCCGTCGTAGAAACCCCAGAAGTCCACGGTGCTGCCGTCGGGCCGACGGTACGTAACCTCCAGCCGCACGTCTCCGTAGGGATCCTGGACTGGCCCCCTGTGCTCGAAGGCCTCCTCAAACCGATCCCACTGTCCTATCTGCACCATGCCCTATCCTCGCGCCCGTTCCGTACAGCGCGCGTTGGCCATACCGCTTGTATTCCAGATGACCACGGACGACAGACGACGGACGACTGGAGAACCAGCCTTGCGGCCCTACCGCATCGTGCGATCTGGGTGGTCCATCGTCTGTCATCTGCCTCTGGTGGTCCGTGGTCTGTGGTCCGTCGTCCGCTCTTAGGTCTCCGCAACCACCCGACACGGCATCTGCGTCACCCCGGGGAAGCGCACCGGGAGCACGGTCACCTTCGCATAGGGCTCTGTCAGCTGATGTAGGTTCACGGGATAGCAGACCGTCGAGATCTCGTTTCGGAACAGCTCCAGAAAGACACCCCATGGCTCAACGCACTCATAGATGTCCGAAATCAGTAGATGGACCCCGCTCTCAACGATCCACGCCACCGCGCCTTCGTTCAGGTAGACGCTGCGCTCTTCGATCTCGTCGAACCGCCGCGGTCCCAGCGCGTTGATCACCAGCGCCCCGCCCTGCATCTCCGGGGCTGCCTGGATCAACTTGTCCGCACCCACGGCCCCCGACCCGTCCTCTCGATTCAGGCGAACCACCGTCGCATCCACCCGGTACAGCCTCTCGATCGGATAGCCCGCCATGTCCACGCCGTCATCCGTCTCGCGGATATGCCCCGGCAGGTCCAGGTAGGTCCCGGCCATCGAGTCGAACGCGTACTCGTAGACCACGGCCGTGTACCGGTTCTTTCCCTGCCCGAGCTCCCACTCGTCCGAGGTAGCCGTCCTCCGCCCTTCACTTCCCACCTGCATCGGCAATGTCAGATCTATCAGCATTGCGTCATTCCCAACGAGAATCCTTCCCCCCTTTGCTCGCGGGGGACTTGCCCGCGAGGAAGGGGGGGACCGGGGGGGGATTCCGCGGCCTACGTAAATCCCATCGCGCCACAGAGATCGGGGATGGTCTACGGTTTGGACTCACCGATCGAGCCTCACGACAACCGGCACCGCATACCCATCACCCGGATTCACCAGATATCTGTACCCGGAGTCGAAGTCCTCCGGGTCATTGAAGCCGGCGATAGTCGTGATTCTGCCCGTCGAGATCCAGCCGTCTCCCACCGCCTTCACATCATAGCTGGTATCATACGGCACTTCGTTCCGGAAATGGATCACGCCACCCGCGAGACCGGCGTCCTGCGGCAGGCCGGGCTCCAGATACACCTGATTGTCCTGAGGATCGCTCGCATCCACCCGGACCACCTTGCCCGAGTACGCGGGTACCTCGCAGGTCAGCTCGACGTCACCGACCCTGAGGAACCGGGCGTGCGCCATCCGCATCAGCTCCACTTTTCCGCCCTCGGATCGGACCATCCCGAACCGGCCCTCGAAGGTGATGCCACCTTCTACTGTCACCGCCGTGGGTTCCTCGCAGCTGATCAGGATGTCTGTCGTGCCGTTCATCAGCTCGACCGCAACGGCTGCAACCGCGTTGGGATCGGCGTTGTGCTCCACGTCTAGAGCCCGTACCCGATCGATGATCGGGTCTCGGTCATACGGCTCGAGCACTGTGATAAACTGGCTCTGCATGTCCTCCCCCAGGCGGCTCTGGATCAGATATCGGTAGCGGCGCGGGGCGTTCGGCCGGTTCTGCGGCGGATCGCCGCTGGCCAGTGCCACCTCGTCACAGGACGTCAGGGCATGCAGACGGAGGTGCGGCTCTTTGCCTTCCACAATCCGCCCGCGCTTGTCCTCGCACGTCCAGTCGACGGTATAGGTTGTGTCGATCGGTCCCGCCGAACGCGCAATGTCGTAGAGATAGGTGAAGCCGCTCGACCGATGCGGGTCGTCCCGCTCCTCGCCGAGCGTGGCAAAGGCGACGTCGGGCCCCGCGAACGTGCCCGTTGACCGTCCGACCAGGTCGATCCCCTCGACCCGGGCCGTCTCGGCAGGTCCGTGGTAGGAGAGCCGGTGGTTCGTTCCTCCCCTCGCCCGGAAGACATCCAGGACGTAGCTGTCGGTCTCTGAGATGTCCACGAGCGTCACGGTTCGCCGATAGGCCTCCAGACCCTCGTAGGCCGTCGTGGACGACACGTCGATCACCCGGACAGGCGGAGCAATCGCAAAGAGCTCGACCCTACCACCCGGACTGGACCGCGTGTCGTCAACCTGCAGTGTGTTGTGGCTGATCGTGTTGGACGTCCAGGCCCCGCGTTTGGGCCAGCTGCCGGTGAACTCCGGGTAGCCCAGGTCGGGGAACATGTCGATGTTCTTCGCGTACAGCCCGATGTTCATGCAGTCGGCATGCCAATGCCCCTTCCTCCCGCCGTAGTGGATCCAGACCGCCCGCCCGTCCACCTTGTGCTCCGTCTGCAGCACCGCCTGGCCGTACCGCCCCATGTGATCGCTCTTCAGCCGGAACGGTTCGGGTGTCACCGCATCGGCGATCTCCTCCGCCAGGGCGCCTGGGTCCCGTTCGAATATGTCCTCGGACAGCCGCAGAGACGTGAGCTTGCCACGGGCGTAGTGCCAGGCCTGGTTGGCCAGCTCCGGGTCCCTGTACAGCTTGTATCCCCGGACGAAGTCCCGGGCCGAGATCCTGTGCGCAGGCGGATCGTTCTGCCAGATCCCGCCCCACGCCCCGGCACACCCGCAGTCTCCGATGTGCGGGATCGCCGCATCCAGGCACAGCAGGCGCGGCTCGACGCTGAAGCACTGCCGGAACTTCGGATAGTCCGCCACCATGCTGTGCCGGGTGTACTCCGGGTAGCTGGCCAGGATTTCTGCCAGCTCGATCATCCGCCCCTTCCAGATGAGGCCGTACCCACCACACTCGCCGCCCATGCCGTCGCGGTCCAGGCCCTCCACCAGCACCCACGGCACCGGGTCCCTGTAGCGTCCGATGTCTCCTGGAAAGCCGGGGTCGAACAGCCAGTCCAGCCAGTCAAGGGTCGTGTCCCCTCTGTCCAGGGCAATCGCTGCCTGCGCGAGGCACACGTGGGTCGCCCCCGTGTTGCCCGAGATCTGCCCCTCCTTGACAGAACCAAGCATCTCCAGCAGCAGGTTGTCCTCGATGTGTGCACAGATGGCAGAGACACTGCTCTTGTCCGTCAGTTTGAACTGCCGGGCCCGATCCGAGCAGAACGCCACGAGCTCGGCGTCGTCCTGGATCCCGTCGTAGATGAGGTCGTAGGTCTCCGCCGAATAGGCGCCCATGCTGCATTCGGCGATGCAGCCGTGAATCCGGCCCCGGCCCGTACCGCCCTGACTGTGCTGGAAACCCATCTCGTGCAGCGGCAGATAGTCCATCTCCGGATACACATCCGCGATCCGGTCCAGGAGCACGGCCGCCTTGTGGGCGTAGACCCGGTCGTCCGTGAGCGTGTAGGCCCGCGCGAGGGTCGTCAGGCCATTGAGCACGGTCCGCCACTGAGCATGGTTGTTGTAGCACGCCACAGGGTGGTACCGTTGCCCCTTCTCATCCACCATGCCGTACCCGTCATCCACATACACGCGATGGTGGGGATCGTCGGGATCCGGGTGATCGGCGTTGAACAGCAGCGTACGGTCGCCTAGGGCACGGCGGAACATGCCGTGCTCGTCGAGCGCGGTACGGTAGAAGGCCTCGAAGTCGTTCTTCGGGTACAATTCACGGCAGCTGGGACACCGAACCTTCCACGGCGCTTCCCGGTTGTCGTACCGCCAGGGGTCGTTCCCGTAAGGAAGGATGCCGTCGCCGCAGCTGGGACACCTGGGCCTCTGCCCTTCGTAGAGGACGCCGGATGTGAAGATCTGGCTCCGCGGAAGCTCCTGGCTCGTCACCATATCCCACAGCGCCACATCGGGCAGCTGAACCCAGGGATCCGCCCTCGACGCAGCCTCTTCCTGCTCGCGCCGCACCCACTCAAAGCGTTCGGCATTCCGCACGGCGTTCGCCCGCATCTCCGCCGTCACGAACCGGCTGCACTCCTTCGCCTCAGCGGCGGTCGCCAGGGCGACTGTCAACGTTGCCACAAACGCAATCATCAGGACCATCG
>JASLMQ010000162.1 GCA_030746455.1 Candidatus Latescibacterota bacterium | reverse complement strand
GCTTCGAGCTGACCTTTCTGAACACCATTACGTGGGACTCGTGGCGGTTCGGGCAGGGGATCTCGGAGGGAAGGTTGACGAGGAGCTACAGCGAATTCACCGACTGGGTGCCGGAGTACTATGCGCACCCCCATCAGTACTCGGCACCCTATCAGGTAGCTCAGTTTCGGGGTGACGCCGGGAAGACCCGGGTAGAGCTCTACTATGCGCTCGAGGACGACCGGGTCGTGAGCCGGAGGGCGGGTTCCGGCGCCCGCTCTGCGGCAATGAGGCACGGCCTCTTCCTGTTCGATTCAGAATGGGCGCCCGTGCAACGCGATGTGACAGCCGTGGAGATGCTGCCCTGGGTGAAAGACCGACCTTCGCGAGGGGGCTACCTGATCTGTGGGGAGCGCCTGATGCTGGGACCTGGCGTGTACCATCTGGGCGCGGAAGCCGAGGACCGGAAGTCGGGCACCATCGGCACGCTTCGAGACACCATGGCGGTTCGTACATTCGGGACGGACACGTTGTCGGTGAGCGACGTTCTGCTTGCGCGCCGGGTGGTTGAGCGCGAAGACCGTCCCTTCGGACGGGATCGGTACATGGTCCTGCCAAACCCGATGAAGCAGTGCCGAAGAGACGGCTATGTGGTGCTCTACTTCGAGGTCTACAATCTGAATCGCGACGAGTTCGGCGCGACGCGCTATAGGATTACCTACCAGGTGAGGGCATTGCCCGAAACCGAGATCGAACGACAGCTGCAGCCGGAGTGGACCACGGCGGTGACGAACACGTACGAGGGCGACCGGGCATGGGAACCGCGTTACCTCAGGCTGGACATGAAGGGATCGGCGCCGGGTCCGTGGGGCGTTCGCGTGGTGGTGGAGGATCTGCTGGGTGGGCAGCGGGCGGAATCGGAGACGTGGTTTCGGGTGATGTGGTAAAGTCAAAACAAGGCGGAACCACCGATGAGCACCGATGGACACGGATTGGCGTCGTGCATGTGGCCGGCGTTGTGCGCGGAACGCCAAGGTTTGGAAGACGACACCCAGACCCGAGATGACCACGAAGACACGAAGACCACGAAGGTGTCGTAGGGGCGGACCGCGGGCCCTCACCCCGCCCGCCTTCGCACCTGTCGGTGCTTCCACCTTCGCTGCGTTGCAGCTTCGGTGGACAGGTCTGCGGGCACCCCTCTCCCGCAAGCAGGAGAGGGGGCAATAGTCGCAAGGGCTGCCGCAAGGGTAGAATTCTGTCCATTTGGGATCCACTTGAGTCGAAGATGAGAGCTCTTGTCCTACAAGCAACCGTCACTGTGATGCTGCTGTGCGCGGCAAGTGCGGGTGCCGGTGAGGCGCAGGCAGCCCGATCGCCTGATGGGAAGGCAATGGTCTATGCCGTGACGCTCGGGGCGCCGCGGGCGCTGATCACAGAGGTGTGGGTGGCGGAAGCGGACGGTGGGCCACCAAACCGTGTGGGCGTCTTCCTGGGTGGAGCGGGCGATCTGCTGTTCCTGCAGGACGGAGACGAGTCTGTCTTCCTTCAGAAGAGCCTTGCGTGCCGAGCCCCCGGCCTGAGCATCTCCAGAAGACGAGATCTGCCGCTGATGCGGAACCGGATCTGGCGGATCCGGGCTGACGGCTCCCGGGTCGAGCCGTGGCCGCTGCCAAAGGACATGCACCCCCTAGCGGTCTCGAAGGTGGACCGAGACGATCGGATTCTGGTGAAGGGCAGAACCGGCGATCCTGTCGAGGGCGGCCTGTCCGCGATCTGGGAGGTGGATCGGAAGGGGAATGTGACTGGACGGCGTACACCTGTGGGATTCGCCAGAAGGCATGCGGCAGGGGAAGGGGATTCGGCGCCGATGGTGGGAGGCAACCGCCCACTGGGCAAGGGTGAGCGTGCCGACAGCGAGCAAGCGCTGAGGCTGGCCGGCCGGGCACTGGACCTGTTCGCGAGGGGATATGCCGCGCTGCATCAGGATGATTGGAGCACCTCGAGAGGGGCATTCAAGGAGGCCGGCCGGACGTTCGAGCGGATTCGGAAGGCGCACCGCAGGTTCGGTCTCGTGAAGGCCGACCCCCTGGGATATGCGGAGGCCGTCCGCACCTATGCCGGGATGGACACTGAAGCCAGTCGTAGACTTACGGCAAGGGATCACCTACAGGCCGTTGGCGATCTGGTCGAGCACTTTTCCGCCTCGCACGAGAGCAAACGGCCCCAGGATCTGAATGCGCTTCGGGCGTGGGCTGTGGGCAAGATCCGCGCAGATGCTCGGGACCCGCAAGCCCTGGCGGACCAGCTGGGGATGCTCGACCGGGTACTGCCGTCTCTCGAAGGACGAGATGAAACCTGGGAGCTGAGCACGATCTACGATGCGGAGGCGCGCGAGGGAGAGCCGGTCTTCTCGCGCTACTTGCACGGGGGACTGGCGATCCACGCTGTGGTGGGCGATGGCGGCATCGGCGTCATCACCCGCGACGTGGGACCCGTCCAGATTGACTCATTACGGCACGCGGCATCAGAGCTGCAGGAGGCGGGGGATCTCGATCGGTCGGTCCGACTGCTCGAGGCCATCGTATGCCAGCAGCCCGAGAGTCCGGCGGCCCTGACCGATCTCGGCCATGGGTACATCGAGGCGGGAGACTACGATCGTGCGGAACGTGTCCTGAAGACGGCTACGACGCTTGGACGGCAGAAGGAAGTGGCGGGTGCCTACTATGGGCTGGGGCTGGTGTACGCCCGGGACTCGAGGGGTTTCACGAAGCGGTTGGCGTACTCGAAGGCGGTCGAGTTCTTCCGGGACGCCCTGATCCGGGATCAGGATCACATGGAAGCGCGGTTCGAGCGGGCGAAGGTCCGGTATGCGCTGGGTGACCGCAATTCGATGATCGACGTGAAGCGCACGATGGAGCGAAACCCGGACTACGCACCTGCCTACAAGCTGATGGGCGACTGGCATGCCTACTTCAAGAGCGAGTACAAGACCGCAGCGGAGTGGTATCGGAAGTACGCCGAGATGGAGCCCGATGACGTGGACGGCCTCCGCGAGCTTGGGTACAGCTATCTGAGGCTCGAGCAGTACGAAGAGATCCTGAGCAGCTTCCACGAGCTGGTCCAGCTCAACCCCAAGGCCTTCGGTCTGTTGCCCATCGTTGCGCAGGCCTGCGTGAAGACGGGCGAGCCCGAGCAGGCGCAGAAGCACTACGAGACCTACCTAGCGAGGGTCGATTCGACGGAGCGGGGGATCTATGACGACGTCCGGGTGATCGCCTCAACAGACGAAGCGAAGGAATACGAGAGGACAACCGGCGAAGAACGGGCCTCGTTCCTGAAACGGTTCTGGAACAAGCGGGACTCCGACATCACCACGCCTGTGAATGAACGCCTGCTCGAGCATTACCGGCGGGTCTGGTACGCGCGGTGCGAGTACTCGAAGCGGGTCCAGCCGTGGGACGCACGGGGAGAGGTCTACGTCCGATTCGGCGACCCGGCCCACAAGACGAGCTCGCAGGATATGAATCTGGCGATGGACCCCGTGGTCGTGAAGCTGAAGGAACGGATGGCCCTAGACCTGTATGGCGTGGCCGGAGCCACCGAAACCTATACCGGTCCGGTGTTTCCGATCCGAAGCCGTGTGATCGAGGAGACCACGGGGGACGTGACGGGAGGGGGATCGGGTGAGGGCCTCCGAAGCGAGACCCAGCTGAGCGGTACACCCTCTCTTGAGAACATGGGTTTCTTCGACATGTACGGTGGAGGACCCGGCGATACCGCCCCTTCCGACCCGACCGCTGAGCCGGCGGAGGGAGAACCGGATCAAGACTTCACAGCGCTGTTCGAGTTCAACCAGTACCATCCGGTGACGATGGCCGGCGGAGACAACAGCATCGTTCCGTGGGAGTGCTGGATCTACACGCGTATTGCAGGCGGGTTCGAGGTCACGTTCACGGACGAGGGACTGAACGGCACGTTCCGGTTCGCGCCGATGCCCGTTCTCTCGGCGAGCATCAACAGGGCGATTTCCGTGCGGCAGATGGCCCAGTATTCTCGGTACCTGCCGGAGATGGTATTCGATCGAGCCGTGGCCGGCACACCGGACTACTACCTGCCCGTCTTTGACGTGGAGCCTCTCGACTTCTGGTTCGACCAGGCGGACTTCCGCGGCAGCGATGGCCGGAGTGCCCTCGAGGTCTACTACGGGATCCCGAACGACCTGGCCGAATATCGGGAAGAGGCGGACCTGACCCGGATGATGGTGGATCGACGGGTGGCGTTGATGTCCGCAACGTCGGACACCATCTACCGGTCTTCGGGCGAGCTCTTCTATCAAAGGGCCGGCGACACCCGCGAGCGCAAGGCGTTCGTGCCCGATGTCGTTCGACTGGAGGTGCCACCGGGCGAATACCGGATGGAGGTACGTGCCGCGGATCGGCGGGGGGGACGGCTGGGGATCTACCGCAAGCAAGTGCAGGTGGAGGCCTACGGCCGAGACAGCCTTCAGATGAGCGACCTGGAGCTGGCCTGGCGAATCGAGAGCAAAGAGACGGAGGGGGTATTCACCAAGGGTGGGCTCGAGGTGATCCCGATGCCCACGCGAGTGTACCGCGAGGGCGAGGGTATCTTTGTCTTCTACGAGATATACAACCTGACGCGCGACGCCTTCGGGCAGACGAACTATCGGGTGGAGTACACGGTACGCCGGCGGATCCAGGGAGGCCTGGGCAAGATCGCCACGCGATTCGCACGTACCGTCTCGAGGGGGAAGCGCGAGGAGGTCGCGGTGGGGTACGAGCAGATGGGCGTCCAGACCTCCGAGACGGCCTACGTGGAGCTGGATCTGACGGAGAGCGACAGGGGGCAGTACGAGCTTCAGGTGGCGGTGACGGACCTGAACAGCGAGAGGGCGGTGGAGCGGAGGGCGACGTTTGGGATTGAGTAGGGGCCCTCACCCCGACGACCTCTCCCCCTCGTATCCCCCTCTCCGGCACGGGAAGGGGGGAGTTTCTTGCCTTGGGGTGGTCTATCGTCCATCGTCTGTCGTCTGGTTTCTGGGCCTTGCTTCGCTTCTCCGAGACCCCACCCCGCCATGCCCCCGTAGCCTGTCGGATGGGGGCAGAGGGGCTCACTCGAAGCCCTCTGGGGTACCCGGGGCTACCCGGGCTTGGGACTTGCACTTCACCACATCTCCATGAATACGTCGAGGCCCGGAACCATCTCGGAACCGGGCCTGAGCTGTGTACGCTCGTCCGGGCTCACCACCCGTGGATGGTGTGGCCGCGGCCGGGGAACCAGATCGCGTCGACGACGAACGAGAGGGTGACGCCCAGGGCGTAGCCGACGAGGATGCCGAGGAAGAAGGGCTGGAACTTCCGATAGAGCGAGACGCCGCCGACCTTGAGCAGGATGGCCTTGATGCCCCACACGATGAAGATGGAGGGGAATGCGAGCTGCGCGGTCCACGTGGAGGCGATGGGGAAGCCGATGGGATGCAGCGGCCACCGGGGAAAGCGGTAATGCAGCAAGGTGAGGAAGGCCATGACGCCGGCGCCGAGGCAAAAGACGACGAGGCGCTCCCAGCTGGTGTCGAAGGGCGAGCGCATCTGGGAGGCGGTCAGGTCGCAGGCGAAGCGCCCGGCGCTGGAGAAGGGCCAGGCGCGAAAGTTGAAGGCGCCGGTTTGGTAGCCCAGGTTGACGGTGACCAGGAAGTCGGCGGCGATGCCCAGGAGGATGACGAGGAAGAGCGCGGGAACGATCCGGCGCCGGTTCCGGCGGATGAGGTCGGCGACCTTGACGACGTGGGCGAACGGCGGCATGAAGACGCCCTTGCCCTGCGAGATCAAACTATAGGTGAGGCTGATGCCGGTCATGCTCGATGGCGCGAGTCCGCGTGTGCCCAGAGTGAAGAGGGCGATGTACTGCTCGCATGAGGTGGTGCGCAGGTACGCGAGGCCGGTTTCGGAGACGATGCGGGCGATGGCCAGGTAGTTGACGAGCATGGCTGGAACAAGGATCGCGATCAGCTTGCCCTGCATGCCCAGCTGGGTGAAGAAGGCGCAGACGAATGTGAGGCACCCGATGAGGCCGAACACGGCTGCCCGGTACGAGACGAGCTCATCGGCGTCATCGGCATCGCCCCTGCCGAAGGCCGTTGCGAAGACGGCGCGGATGTGGCTTCGGGCCATCCACAGGTTCCAGAAGACGAGCAGCGCGAGGGCCCCGTATCCTTGCCATGCGGCAACGGCCGTCTCGGCGTCGAAATTGGTGGGGTTGGGCGTGATGGCGTAGCCGATGCGGTTGAGGATGCCGTTCTCGATCCAGAAGAAGACGATGAAGCAGAACCAGATGGAGAAGAGGATGCTGAGGTTGGCGAAGTAGGCGAAACCCGCCGTATAGAAGTTGATGCCCGTGTTGAATCGGGGGTAGCCCTTGACGAAGACGGACCACCGGATGCCCCAGGGGAGCTTGGGGATGACGGGCCAGAAGTAGTTGAGGATGTTCCAGCCGATGACGCCGAAGCTGACGGCGAACCCGAGCCAGAAGAGGCCGCCCCTCAGGGACGCCGGCAGGATTCTGTTGGGCGTCTCCTGGGTGAGGGTGGCGCCGACGGACGCGAGGGGATAGAGCAGACGCTCGTTGCGGACCCACTGGCGTCGCAGGATCACGGAGATACAGAAGCAGACGCCGCCGAGGGCGAGGAGGAAGAGCATCCACCAGAAAAGGGGCCCGAGCCACGCACGGTAGGGGACGACCTGTCCGGCAGGGAGTCCCTCGTAGAACCAGGTCATCGCGCCGTGCTCGTTGGAGGGCACGGCCCACCCGGGCATCGTCGGATGGAGGTAGGTTGCCCACTGGTTCTCGGGCGTGGCGAAGTAGTAGACGCTGGCCAGGATGCCCATCAGGAATCCCGTGATTCCGGACGTGGGGATCACGGCGCCTACGAAGCCGACCGCCAGGATGGTCAGCAACTCGGCCTCGCGGAGCGCGTAGCGGGGAGCCAGGCGACGGAAGATGCCGTTGGCGAGGGCGATGAGCAGGAGGGCCGCGAAGAGCGCGAAGGGGAAGTGCGCGAGCTGCATCCGCGAGGCGTGGATGACGTACTCGGCGATGGAGATCCAGAGGTTGATCGCCAGGGCTGTGACCAGGCCGAGGACGACGGCGCGGGTGGTAACGGCGCTGCCTTCCGACTCCGGGTCAGGATGGTGTTGGGTCTGGGGAGACGATTCCACCAGAGAACTCCAGTGATTCAGCGCCGACCTATCCGGCACGCGGCGGTGGGTCAGTCGACCGGTATGCGATGGGAATACATAGCCATGATCTCGTGGTCGGAGGAGCGAGAGACCTTGAACGCGTGGTCGGTGAGGGGCAGGTGGTAGTGGGTCTCGGCGTTTAGCTTGATGAATCCCTCCGCATAGGCACACCGCGCCCTGGAACCGAAGGCCCCATCACTCGTCTCGATGCGCTTGCGAGCGTAGGATCCGCCATATCCCTGGCTGACCAGGCAGTCCAACGCGGCCAGTTTCTTCTCGACCACGTCGGTGATGTCGACGAAGACGTCGTTGTAGTAGCCGCCTCGCGACTCCCACACGTTCCGCGGTATGGAGGCGGCGCCGGAACCGAAGTAGAAAACCTGGGCCACGCGGCGCGGGGGGCGGCGGTCTCCGGGATCCACGCTGGAGGCGAGGGCGACGGCGCGCATGACGATCTGGCCCGTGACGGCGTGTGCCCCGGTGAGCCCATCGCCCTCCTTGGGGAAATGGGTGAGGATGATGTCCGGACGGATCTCGCGCAGGAGGCTGGCCAGACGCCTCACCGTGTCGTCCTCGACCAAGAGGACGGCGTCGTCCGCGCCGAAGAAATGTATGTCTTCGACGCCGAGGATCTTGCACGCCCTACGCACCTCGTCGGCCTTGACATCGGAGCGCTCGCGCATCACCGCCTCCAACTCGGACCCCTCCGGGACCTCGTCGCGATGGAACATGGAGTCGCTTATAACCTGGTCGTGGACGCGCGCACCGTGGGTGAGCACCACGGCGCTGACATGGTCCCCCCGGGCGGCGTGGTGGGCCATGGTTCCGCCGGATTGGTCGAATACGTCGGCAGGGTGGGCGCCTATTGATACTAGTCGCAATGGCTCAGCCATTCGTAGCTCCTTTGAGTTGATCGCTTGGTTTCTCAATGCCGGCAGAAGGCAGAAGCATCTAAGGCTGCGCGGCAGACCTTGTCTCCAGGGCCTTCTCCCAATCATCTCCAAAGAGGAAGCGCATGGCGTTGGTGCCGAGGATCTTGCGCTTGTCTTCTTCGGGTGCCTGGAGACGATCGATGCGTCTTAGATAGGCGGCGGTGATGACCGGACTGCCGATGCCGCCGTCGCTACCGAACATAAGCCGGTCCGGTCCGAGCTCATCGTAGAGCGTCTGGATACCCCATTGCGTCGGGCCGCTCAGGCAAATGTACAGGTTCGGCAGCTCCTTCACCGCGTCGATATGATCCGGCCAGTATTCGCGCAGGCCGCCGTGGCCGCTGACCACGCGCAGGTCCGGGTACTTCCGCGCGTAGTAGGCTACCTGAATCGCGCTGCAGTACTCGGGCGACCCGTCGTGGAGGAACACGGGCACGTTCAGCCGGGACGCGACCTCGGCCACCACGTCCATGCCCGGGTTCGCCAGCGAGACGCCCTGACAGATGGGCACGAACTTCAGCCCGTGGACCTGCAGGTCGCGCACGGCGTGCTCGACCGTTTCCCGGATCGAGACCTCCGGCCACGCCGGGTTCACGGAGACGAACGGGAACAGCCGGTGGGGGTAGGGCCTGCACGCGGCTGCGAGGCCCTCGATCTCGGCGAGTGCGAGGGAGTCGGTTCGGAAACTCTCCAAGGGAAACACCCAACAGGCGTCCACGCCAACCTCATCGAAGGCCTTCAGGTAGGCCTCGATGCCCAGGTCCAGAACGCCGTAGATGTTCCTGCGTCCTCCTGCCTCCAGCCCCTGGATGGGGGCGCGCATGTGCGTGTGGCTGTCCACGATCATCGTCCCAGCCTCCCCTTGAAGACGTCGTGGATGTTGTCCCGGAAGATGGCCTGCCGATCCCGGCTTTCGGTGAATATGTCACACAAGGTCTGGATTTCGATGGCGGGTATGTACTCGGGCACGCTGCTTCCGAAGACCACTCTGGATACGCAGTCCTTGACTTGCCAGAGCCCGAAGTTCGCCGGCCCGTTCCGCGAGGTCTCCAGCCAGACGTTGGGCGCGAACTCGAGGGCACGCACGGCGTCCTCGCCATAGTCGCTGGATCCCGCGTGTCCCACGATGAAGTTCACCGAGGGGAAGCGGAGGGCGAGATCAACGACGTGGAACGGCTCGGCCTGGCCCGCCGTTCCCGTGTGTGCGTAGACCGGGACGTCGAGATCGGCAGCGACTTCCAGTATGGAGTCGACCACGTGGTCGCTCAGCCGGAATCCCTGGTATATGGAGTTGATGGCCAGGCCGGATAGCCCCTCGCCGAGCGCCCGACGCACCTCCTCCACAGCGGCATCGCCGAACCACGGATTCGCTGTGGCCCACCCCGCAAGCCGATCACCGTACGCGCGCACCGCGGACAGCACCAGATCGTTCCCCTCGCGATTGTGCACCGCAAGGAGGCGGTCCACAGGGCTGACTACGGCCCTCTCGATACGAGCCTCGTCCATCTGGGCGAGCAGGTCGTCCAACGAGAGACGAAGGTGCTGACCCTCGCCCAGATACACGTGGGCATCCACGGCGTGGATGTCGTTTCTCGCACCCATCAGGCCTCCTGATCGGGATCTTCGAGTTTCCATCCCGGGTGTGTGCCGCCCTCCCAATTCTTCGGCAATGGCTCGACCATCTTCCCGTAGAGCTCGGGGCGGCGTGCGCGAAGGTAGCGATATCCCGAGGACACCGGGATCTTCTCGGCGGTGAGGAGGCCGACGACGACGTCGTCCTCCAGGGCGTTGGACTCGACCAGGATCTCGCCGAAGGGGTCGATGATCATGGCGTTGCCGTTCTTGATCGTGTCGTGGTCCACGCCGATGGGGTTGGTGTAGACGGCGTAGACGCCGTTCTCATAGGCGCGGGTGGGCAGCCAGCGCATCAGCCATCCCCGGCCCTTGGGACCCAGGAACTCCTGGCGGCACCGGACGGGGTCGCGGTGACGGTTCTCCCAGATTGCGGGGTCGATCTTTCCCCGCCCGGGCATCACCGAGTCCAATCCGCAGGTGACGTGAGGCATGAAGACGATTTCGGCGCCCATCATCGCGGTGATGCGAACGTTCTCGGGCAGGTTGTTGTCGTAGCAGATGAGGATGCCGACCTTGCAGCCGCAGAGGTCGAAGACGGTGTAGTCGCTCCCCGACGCGATGAACTGGCTGATGAAGGCGTGGAGCTTGCGGTGTTTGGCGACGAACCCATCGGGGGTCACCGCGACGTAGGTGTTGTAGAGCGTGTCACCCTCGATCTCCACGAGGCCGGCGAGAACGGGCACGCCGCGCTTGCGGGCGATGTCGATCAGGCGATCGGTCGACGGTCCACCCGGCACAGGCTCCGCAAGATCGGCAAGGCGGCTTCGTGAGAGCGTCTGGAGGAAGGTGTACCCGGGAATCGAGCACTCGTGGAAGGCTACGATCTCGGCGCCCTCTGCGACGGCCCGGGCCGCGAGGGCTTCGATGCGGGAGAGGTTGTAGTCCTTGTCGGCATCCCGGGCCTCGAACTGGGCGGCGCCGATGTGGATGTCTTCCATGGCTATGATCCTCTGGTCTGCGGGAAGGGATGGGGTGAGGTTGTCACGCGACGCGCGGGGCTGAACCCCCGCGCTCTGGACTACAAACCCCTCCTTCGTCGGGCTGGGTGCTAGCCCCGCTCGTCGGGCCTTCCTGCTTCTCCAGCGAGGGGATTCATCCTCTCGCTCCGATGGGGCGGCCGTACTCGCGGCCGTAGCGGAAGTAGGCGTCGATGTTCTCGATCGGCGTGCCTTCGCGCATGGAGTCACTGGTGCCCAGGATGAAGCCGCCGCCCGCGCCGCCGATCTCGCAGGCCTCCTGAATCGTGCGGCGGACGTCTTCCACCGTGCCCATCTGGAGGACGTAGATGAGGTCGACGTAGCCGAGGAAGGTCATCCGGTCGCCATAGAGCCGCTTGGCTTCGGCCAGGTCGAAGTCCCCAACCGGTGGCGGCGTGCAGGTCTCGAAGATGTCCACACCGGCTTCGGCCATGAAGGGTAGAATGTCCATGCACTTGCCGTCGTCGTAGTAGTCGACCAGGGCGCCGTAGCTGTGGATCAGCTCGACCTGCTCGGCGATCATCGGGAGGAACCATTCCCGGAAGATCCGGGGCGACCAGCCGGTCGAGAGCGACGACCAGTACCAGGGGGTACGGATGAAGCGTACGTCTTCCTCGAGCATCGCCTTCGTCTGGGACATGATCTGGCTCCAGAACATGCCCACGAGCTCCGTGGCGAACTCCCGGTCCTGGAGATAGGCCACCATCAGGTCCTCGACCGAGATGACGCGGCCCACCTGGTTGTCGATGGGCCCCCAGATGGCGCATCGTGTGACACCGCCATCTGCCAGAGCGGCCTCCCAACCGTGGAACTCGTTCGCCTGGCCCCGGTTCACACCGGGCATCAGGTGTCGGAGCTTGGGCAGATCCTCCGGGCCCTTGACCATGTGCTCTTCCCAGAGGGGATTGGGACCCGTCCCGTATTCGGTCCGCCCCGGGTTGGCAACCCGAATCCGGTCGGTGAGCTCGCCGTCGGGCGTCCGAATGCGACGGGTGACGACGCGGGTGGGTCCCTGGTCCACCGAATCGAGAGTAACGTCCACGTTCGGCGCGTAGCGAAAGGTCTCGTAGGGCGTGTTGAAGGGGTAGACGTTGCCGTGGACCTCGAGGAACGGGTCGTAGTCGTAGACCTGCTTGAGGCGGATGGCGTTCTGGTTCGAGGGACTGCCGACGTGGACGGTCGCGGCGTGGCCGAGGCGGGGCGCGATCGGGATGGTGTCGACGGATTCGCGCCGGGCTGCGGCGAGGAGGCGTTCGCGTGAGGTCATGGGGTATCCTAGGCCATTCTGCAGAGCTGGAGCAGACGTGCGCCACCAGCGCCTCGTGATGACCTTCCCTCGATACACCCTCCTTCGCGGATTCCCCGCTTCGGAGGGCACTCGGGATGGACGGTGTGGTTACGTTTTCCTACCTTCGCACTATGGATCTCAACCATCAATCCCATCCAGCACGCCCTTCATATAGCCAACTGCGAAGAGCCTTCCCATCAGCGTGTAGCCCGGCGGATCGTTCGGCTCGCCCTCGAGCGTGGGGACGTGGTCGGGACGAATGGGTCCCTCGAAGCCGACATCGCGATAGGCCCGCATGCACTCGGCCATGTCCGTGTCACCGTCGTCGTGGAAGGCCTCAACGAAGGACGGCACCGCGCCCTTGATGTCGCGGTAGTGGGCGAAGAAGATCTTGTTGCGCTTGCCGAAGGATCGAATGGTGTTGGGCACGTCCACACCCATGGCGGCGAAGTTGCCCTGGCAGAAGGTCACACCGTTGACCTCGCTGGGCACGAGATCGAACAGCCGCTCATAGGCATCGACATTGGTCATGATGCGGGAGATCCCACGGATCGGCGAGAGCGGCGGATCATCGGGGTGCATGCCCTGTTTGACGCCGGCCTCCTCGGCCACGGGGATGACGCGCTCGAGGAAGTACTGAAGGGTGTCCCAGAGCAGGTCCTCGGAGACCTCGCCGTGCTCCGTGAGCGGCGCGTTCTCCATCAGGCTGTTGTCGTAGCTGGTGGCAAGGGCGCCGCCCCGGCTGCGCGTGGAGACCGAGGTGCGCATCCAGTTGAAGACGGCCATCCAGTTGTAGCACATCACGCGAATGCCGGCGGCGCCCAGGTTGCGCACGGTCTTACAGTAGTGGTCGATGTCCTCATCACGGCCGTCCAGGCCGAGCTTGATGCGATCGGAGATGGGAACGGACTCGACGACGGACCAGCGCAGGCCGGCGTCCTCGATCCGCTTCCGATGGCGGACAATGGCGAGGTAGTCCCAGACCGGACCGTCCCGGTCATCCCCGGGAAGGGTGGTGACGATGTCGGTGATGCCGATCTGAGTGGCAAGTTTCATCCGTTCTTCGTTGAGCGGACGCAAGACGAGAGCGAGATTCACGAGAAAGCCTCCAGAGAAGAGAGCGGGAAGACAGAGATTGCGTAGTGCGGCGGCACGATGTCGATTCCGCGAAGCCGCTGATCCCCCCCTACCCCCCCTTCCTCGCAGCACCCCCCGTCGCCGGAGAACCGGCTACGGAGGGAAGGCGCTGCGAGCAAAGGGGGGAGGGAGGCACGACTTCGTACTGGGATACTTCTGCTATACGGGTCAGCTCCCAACTGTGGTGGGCTCGGGCTCGGCGCGCTCCGCGGCGATGAGCTCCTCGGGCTTCTCCATCAGGTAGAGCTTCTCGAGGATCGGGACCTTAAGTAAAAGCTGGTCCGCATCGTCGATCTTCTTCAGCCGCAGGTCCGACA
>JASLMQ010000161.1 GCA_030746455.1 Candidatus Latescibacterota bacterium | reverse complement strand
GAGGGCGCCCTGGAGTTCGCCGACGCGGTCATCGATGCTTGTAACGACGAGGTGAACTTCAAGTTCCTGTACGAGATGGACACGCCGCTGCGCGAGCGGGTCGAGCGGATCGCCAAGGAGGTGTACGGGGCCGACGGCGTGTCCTACAGTCCCATCGCCGAGGAGAAGGCCAAGAAGTTCGAGGCCGATCCCAAGTTCAACGACTACGCCACCATGATGGTTAAGCATCACCTGAGCCTGAGCCACGACCCGACGCTCAAGGGCGTGCCCAAAAGTTGGACCCTGCCCATCCGCGACTTCCTGACCTACGGTGGCGCCCGCTTCATCTGCCCCGTGGCCGGGGACATCACCCTGATGCCGGGCACCAGCGCCAGCCCGGCCTATATGCGGATCGACGTCGATACCGACACCGGCCGGGTCAAGGGGGTATTCTAGCCTTCCGGACCGCTGGCTAGGATCCGTTCTACGAGGGGAGGCCCACACGGGCCTCCCTCTTTTCGTTCCTGGTGTTGGGGGGGGGATGACACGTTGGGGGACACCCTCAGATCCGACCCGCGTCCCGTAGGTCCTCCTGTGACGCTCGACTGTGGGTGGAGCAGCCACGAATCGGTGTATGCGCAGCCGCCACATGGAAACCTGAATCCGCAGCGGGTGGTCCAATAGGAAAGGGAGTTCTCGCCATGCTCGAAGGTGTGACCTGGTTCGCGGCCGCATCCCTCCGTATGCGAACGGATGTGCTGGAATCCTAGGGCAAGCCATTCGGCCTCCGCGGCAGCCCACGTCGCAGGTTCGTGGGTGGTGGCGATCCCC
Organism: Candidatus Latescibacterota bacterium; assembly: GCA_030746455.1. Next base: position 2,157 of record JASLMQ010000161.1, on the reverse strand, counting down.
CAAGAGCCGTCGTGGTCTTCCGTGAGCCTGGATACTGAACTGGATCTAAAGGAAGAACCGTGAACTCAGAGAAAGGAACGCGAGGTTCTGCCTCGGCAAGGCCTTCTGTCCCGTACTGGGAAGACCCCGTGTATCACTACCTCACGCGCCGGCACCGCCTGGCCGTGGACGCCGGGGACGGCCCTGAGGCGGCCCGCTTCGACGGTCTCATGCAGGAGCTTGTCGACGGGTCGATGCCCGACGAAAGCTACTGGGAACTCGACGCGGAAGCGAAAGCAGACCGGAAAGAGCGGAAACAGGAACGCAAGAAGCGTGCGAAACCCCCGACGAGGCCCAGCCGAGGCACCGAGGGACCTCCGTCGGTCAATGTCGCCGACCTGAAGCGGCGCATCTTCAACCCTCAGGTTTCGCGCGAGAACGTCATCCAGGCCCTCGAGGCCCTGCCGCCGGCAGAGAGAAAGGCAACGATTGCCGGCTTGCCGCCCGGCCTGAAGAGGAAGCTGGGGCAGTATCTCAAAGGTGGAAGGCGCTGAATCACTTCTCCAGCGCCCACTTCGATGCGGACGGCTCGTTCATAGCATGACCTCCCGATGGAGAACTCCAAAGGAGCCAGGAAGAGGCCCGCGATCCGGACATCGTGTCCCAGCACGATCCAGGGGCCCCGCGATTCCATCGATGACTGCTACCAATCGACCACTTGATGAGCTGGCAGTGGGTCTGAGGTGCGAAGAATGAGCCTGGTGCGACTACGAGAGGTTTCGAAGCGATTCGATGGCAAGCAAGTGCTGAGAGAGGTGTTCTTCCGGTTGGAAGAGCGTGACAGGGTCGGCCTGGTTGGGAACAACGGAACGGGCAAGACCACGGTGCTGAAGCTGATCCTGGGCCAGGAAGAACCCACGGAGGGGAGGGTGGAAGCCGAAGAGGGCCTCCGGATGGGGTACTTCTCCCAGTTCTCGGAGCTGAGCGGGGAGGTGTCGATACGAACGGTTCTGCAGGAGTTGTTCGCGGACATACAGGCCATCGAGAAGGAGCTGTGGGAGGTCGAAGAGGCGCTGTCACGTAGTCCGGAGGGCGAGGAGCTGGACCGGCTGCTGAAACGGTATGAGCCGCTGATGGCCGAGATGGAGATGCAGGAGGGGTGGACCTACCCAAACCGGATCGACACGGTGCTGAGCAAGCTCGGGTTCAGCGATCGATATCGGGACATGCCCATCGACCAGCTCTCGGGGGGATGGCGAAACCGGGCGGCGCTCGCGAAGATCCTGCTGGAAGCGCCGGATATCCTGCTTCTGGACGAGCCGACGAACTTCCTGGATTTCGACGGGCTCTCCTGGCTGGAGGGCTGGCTGGAGCAGTTCAGGGGTGCTGTGATCCTGGTATCGCACGACCGCCACTTCCTGGACCGGGTGGTGAACCGCGTGGTTGAGATCCAGAACTACCGGTTCCACGAGTACGAGGGCGGGTTCGTGGAGTACGTGCGGCAGAAGCAGATACGGGTCAAGCAACTTGAAAGGCAGTTCCAGTATGAGGAAGAGCTGCTGGCGTTCGAGAGGGAGGCGATTCAGGACCGACGGGAGGCGGCAGAGAACCCGAGCCAGGCACTCAAGCGGCGGCTGGCGAACATCAAGAAGAGAGCGGCTCCGCGGGAAGTGGACAAGGTCGTGACGGACCTCTACAGCGGCATCCGGGCGGCGGACGACCTGTGCGAGGTGGAGCAGATCTCCAAGGGATATGAAGAACAGGCGCTGTTCCAGGACCTGGGGTTCGGGATTCAGCGCGGAGACCGGGTGGCCGTGGTTGGGCCCAACGGATGCGGCAAGACGACGCTGCTGAAGGTACTGCGCGAGGAGATCGTTCCCGATGCAGGGCGTGTGGTGTGGAAGCAGGGAGATGCGTATGTGGACTACAATGCCGTGCTGGAGGACCTCGACGCGGATGACACGGTGACGCACACGGTGAATGTCAGTGGGATGGGGTTCTTTGCACCCCGAAAGCAGGTCAACCGGTTTCTGAGGCTGCTGCAGTTCTCCGAGATGGATCTGAATCAGAAGATCGGGACGCTTTCGGGAGGTCAGAGGGCCCGCGTGGCCCTGGCACTGTCACTGCTTTCGGGCGCGCAGGTGGTCATTCTGGACGAGCCGACCAACCATCTCGATA
>JASLMQ010000160.1 GCA_030746455.1 Candidatus Latescibacterota bacterium | reverse complement strand
CTGACCGGACCGGTCACGCAAACCGAGCTCGACGATCTGAAGTCCCTTTCACCCCAGGGGAGACTTTGTCTTCAGGTCCAGTTGGTAGACGATGAGAGCAGTGGATAGCGTCTCGTTTCCGGAGTGATGCCTGTGAGCATTTGGCGATGGGCGGACCGGATCGATCCAGTGCCGGCTGAATGCCGGATCTCGCTGGGTGAAGGGGACACGCCGCTGGTGCGCTCCAGGGGGATCGGGCCCGATGCGGGCGTACCGTATCTTGCCTTCAAGCTGGAGGCGATCAATCCCTCGGGATCGTTCAAGGACCGATTCGCGGCCGCGACCGTGTCCCACATGCTGGCAAACCGGCAGCGGACCTGTGTGGCCACATCGAGCGGCAATACGGGCACGGCACTTGCGGCCTACTGCGCCGCCGCCGAGGTGGCATGTCACGTGGCGATCGTGGAATCCGCGCCCGAGGAGAAGCTGCGTCAGATGCTTGCCTACGGGGCCGCGATATCGTGAATCCACGGCTTCGGTGTGGACCCGGAGGTCTCGAGCCGGGCCTTCAGGCGTCTGCAGGAGGTCGGAAGCCGACCGGGCAACGCCATTCAGGTGAGTTCGTATGTGTACAGTCCCGCGGGGATGACCGGGGTCGAGACGATCAGCCACGAGCTGGCCGAGCAGTCGGAAGGGACCATCGACCACGTGTTCTGCCCCGCCGGTGGAGGCGGGCTCGCGCTGGCTGTGACGCGGGGATTCCGGATGCTCGTGGATCGGGGGGATCTCGACAGAAGCCCCGCGGTGGAGGTGGTGCAGCCCGAGGGAAACAACACGATGGCCGGGCCGCTCCGCGAGGGTGCCGAATGCGCCCGGGAGGTCGAGTCGACGACGCGGATCAGCGGCATGCAGGTTCCGAACATCAACGACGGCCACATGGTCGTGGAGGAGTGCAGGCCGACAGCGGGTACGGGGCACCTGGTCACCGACGAGGAGGTGTGGGCGATCCAGGAGCGGCTTGCGCGGGAGGAGGGCATCTTCTCCGAGCCGGCCGGCGCAGTGGCCCTCGCGGGAGCCCTCAACGCCGTTGCCGACGGCACGGTGGATGCGAAGGCGCGGATCGTGTGCGTGGTGACGGGCTCGGGGTTCAAGGACCCGGAAGCCGTCGACCGGATGCTCGAGGGCGTGGGCTGCCCGACGGTGGACCTGGAGGCGTTCGTCAGAGAGGTGGGAAGAGCATAGAACCAGAGCAGAACCAGGAGAGCTTTTACCACAGAGACCACGAAGGACACAGAGAAAGACTCAGAATCAGGGTAGAGGCAGCTCACAGGTGGACCTTGGCGAGAGGATGACTTTCGCGAAGAAGGAAGAGCACCAGGATGGGCAGCAAAGGAGGGAGGATCGTATGAAAAGCCCTGCGAAGCGGGCGATCGTTGTCGGACTGGACGGCGCGAGCATGGAGATCGTGAAGCACATGGCCGACAAGGGAAATGTGCCCCACATCGCGTCCCTGATGAAGCGAGGGGTCTGGCGGCCGATGATGGGGGTGTTCCCCACGCTGACGCCGCCTGGTTGGACGGCGCTGACCACCGGCTCGTGGCACGGGACGCACGGTGTGATGGATTTCAACATCCGCGCCGTGGGACGCCGGCTGGACGAGACCGTGTGGGGTATCAACACGGGGCTGTCGAAGTCCGAGTATATCTGGAACGCAGTGGAACGCGCGGGCAAGCGGCCCATCCTGGTCAAGTGGGAGATGTCGTGGCCGCCCACGGTGAAGAAGGGCGTGCAGGTGGAGGGTACGGGACCGGGCGTGTCCAACCATCACCAGATCGCCGGCTACCACCTCTTCGTCGGGGGCAAGTGGGCCCCCCGCCGCCTGGTTTCTCAGCGGGATCCGGAGACGGTGGATCCCAGCGCGCTGCAGACCGGTCGGGCATTCGATTCGGTGTCGATCGATGCCGCTGAGGGATGGCGGAACCTGCCCGACTCGAAGCGCGTCCCAAAGGAGGTCGTCCTCACGATTCGGCCTCTGGCGCGTGGTCGGGGGGATATGGTCCGTGGCAAGGTGGGCACGCCGGCGTCTCTGTACGGGTTGATCTATGCCTCGGCGACGAAGGGCTACGACCGGGTTCGGGTGTGCCGGTCGCGCGACGGGCGGAGGGCTGTAACGGACCTGGGGGTGGGCGACTGGAGCGACTGGTGGCTCGATCGGTTCCAGATCGACGGCAAGGGGATCCAGGGCTATGTGCGGATGAAGCTGATCGCCCTGTCCAGGAAAGCCGATGTGTTCGAGCTCTTCGTGCCCCAGATCTGGCCGCGTGATGGCTATACCCATCCCAAGGGTGCGGCGCGTGAGATCGACCGGAACGTGGGCAACTTCCTCCAGAATCCGGGAAGAGACGCGCTGGGCCTGATCGACGATGACACCTACTTCGAGCTGCTCGAATTCCACCATCAGCGTCTGGCGGACACGGCCGACTACCTCTGCGGGTCAAGGGAGTGGGACCTGCTGATGCTGGAGACCCACGCTTCGGACTACACGAGCCACTTCTTTCTCGGCCAGGCCGACCCCGCCAGCGGGGCATCTCCCGCGGTAATGAGGCGATCTCGGGAGGGGGTGGCGCGGACCTACGCGTCCATAGATCGTCTGATGGGACGGCTCCTCGAGCTGGCTGACGACGACACCGTCGTCGTGATCGCCTCCGACCACGGCGGGACTTCGTCGCAGCACCCGGCCGTGAACATATCGCAGGTCCTGGAAGAAGCCGGATTCCTGGTGTACAGGGGACGCGGCAGGAACCGCGAGATCGACTGGAGCCGCACCCGCGCGGCCGATGTGGGACTGATCCACATCTTCATCAACCTGAAGGGGCGCGAGCCGGGCGGGATCGTGGCGAAG
>JASLMQ010000159.1 GCA_030746455.1 Candidatus Latescibacterota bacterium | reverse complement strand
TTTCGCGTCTGACCCGGACAAGGGCCACGTGCTGGCCAATCTCCGGATCGCGGCGGGCCTCGAAGAGGGCGAGTTCGTCGGGACGCACTGGCAGGACGCGTGGCTCTACAAGTGGCTGGAGGCGGCATCAGCGGTCCACGGCGTTACCCCGGACCCGGCGCTGGACCGGCTGATGGACGAGGCCGTCGAGCTGATAGGCAGGGCCCAGCAGCCGGATGGCTACATCGCCACGCAGACCATCGTCAGGGGATGGGATCGGTTCCAGATGCCCCAGCATCACGAGCTCTACACGATGGGGCATCTCATCACCGCGGCCTGCATCCACCACCGGATAACGGGCAAGACGAGCTTCCTGGAGGTCGCGCGAAGGGTCGCGGACCATGCCTGCGGAATCTTCGAGGGCAAGAGCCCGCAGATGGCCCATTTCCCGTCCAACCCTTCCATCATCATGGGGGCCGTCGAGCTCTATCGCACCACCCGAGACCACAGGTACCTGGACCTGGCGAACAACATCATCGACATGCGCGGCGCCTTCGATGGCGGGCAAGGGGACGACATCCAGGATCGGGTACCCCTTCGGGAGGAGCAGAGCGTCGTCGGCCACGCCGTGCGTTACACCTACCTCTACGCCGGTGCGGCCGATGTGGTCCTGGAGACAGGGGACCCGGCGCTGCTGGACGCCCTGGAGCGCCTCTGGCGCGACCTGACCGAGACCAAGATGTACATCACCGGCGGATGCTGCGCGCTGCACCACGGGCTGTCCGCCCGGGAGGGTCGGCGAGGCGACTTCGTGCACGAGGCGGCTGGTGCGCCCTACGAGCTGCCGTCGGCGACCGCCTACAACGAGACCTGCGCCCAGGTCGGCGTCTTCCTGTGGGGCTGGCGTATGCTGGCGCTCACAGGCGATGCACGCTACGCGGACGTGATGGAACGTGAGATGTACAACGGCTTCCTGCCTGGCATCGGCCTGGCTGGAACCGACTTCTTCTACACAAACCCGCTCCGCTGGCACGGGCACGACCAGATCTTGCTCAGCAGCGACACGCTTCAGCGCCACCAGCCTGGCGGCGAGAGCCGGATCTGCTGTCCGACGAACGTGCTCCGCAGCATCGCTGAGATGCACGGATACTTCTATGGGCTGTCCGATGCAGGTCTCTGGGTACACCAGTACGGGGGCAGCGTCTTCGATGCGGGTGAGATCCGCCTCGAGCAGGACACCTGCTATCCCTGGGACGGCGCGATACGGCTTCGCGTGGATCGAGCCCCCGACAGAGGACTCACAATCCGTCTGCGGATACCGGAGTGGGCGCAGGGGGCCTCGGCCGAGCTGAACGGCCGCCCCGTGGACGCCGAGGTACAGCCCGGTTCCTATCTGGCGATCGACCGCCCGTGGGCCGAGGGAGACGAGATCCTACTGGATCTCCCGATGGGGGTTCGCATGATGGAGGCCCACCCACGCTCCGAGGAGCTGCGGAACCAGGTCGCCATCATGCGCGGGCCCTTGGTCTACTGCCTGGAGTCCATCGACCTGCCCGACGGGGTGAAGGTGGAGGAGGTGGTGGTTCCGAGGGACGCCGACCTGACCCCTCGGCACGATCCCGATCTGCTGGGGGGCGTCACCGCGCTCGAGGGACAGGCGCGAAGGCGTCGGGCAGGCGATTGGAGCGGGCAGCTATATCGAGAGGCGGCTCCCCTCGAGCCAGAGACGATCCGCATCAAGCTTATCCCGTACTATGCGTGGAACAACCGGGGTGTCCCCGAGATGACCGTCTGGCTCCCCGTCGCCTGAAGCCCAGACAGAGAGCATAACAATGGCCCTCACCTGGTATGACATCGCCCGACTGATCTGCTCCCTCATCGGCGCCGCGCTGCTCTGGGGCATCTACGTCTCGGCGGTCAAACGTAAAGGCGCGACCCTATCGCTCCTCGTGCTGATCGCCTCGGGCGCCCTCGCCTACAGCGGCGAAGCCCTGAGCATGCTCATCGAGAGCGCCAGACCGTGCTCCTCATCCATCGCCTGTTCGGACTGGGTCGCCCGTCTCGGGCTCTCCTTCGCGCCGTCGGCCCTCCTGGCCACATTCATCTCCCTTGGCTCCGACGCCGGCGTGCCGATCGCCCAACGCCTCCACCGGTACTCGCTCGTCCTCATACTGGTGCCAGCGCTGCTCGTCCTGTATCTGGGCGATCCCTATTCCGGCCAACCCCGAGAGCTCCTCACCTTCAGCGTCTACCTGATCCTCTGCCTAATACTCTCGGCCCGCCTCTCTTGGACGCTCACCCGACGCTACGAGACCGAGGTCCACCGCAAGTTCTACCGGCTGATGGCCATCGCCCTCATTGGCATCGCGGTCCTCGTCAGCATCGGCCACCCGCTCGGCGCCGACGCGTCCACGGCGTTCGGTCCCGTTCTGAAGTTCGCGCTCTTCCTCTCGCCCCTGGTTCCCGCCTTCATCCTCGGATATTTCGTCTACCGGTTCAGCTTCGGCCGCATCGTGGTCAACCCCGCGCTGCTCTACTCCGCAGTCACGGGTATCGTGCTCGCCGTCTACCTCTTGGCCATCCGGGGACTCGCCAGGGAATACAGCCGCATCGGGGGACTGAGAGCGGAAATCGTCGAGGTCGTCCTCATCACCTTGCTCGTGTTCCTGTTCCAGCCGGTGAAGAACCGGCTCCAGCGGCTGATCAGCCGCCTCTTCTTCAGGGCACGCTACGCGTATCAGAACCTCCTGGGCGACCTGAGCCGATCCCTCACGACGCCGATCGATCTGGAGCTACGTCTCACCTCCGTCCTCGAGAAGCTCGGCGCCGCGCTCAAGGTCCCCCTGGTCTCCCTCACGCGCTTCGAGCGTGAAGAGGGCCGCATCACGGGCCTGCAGACCACCTCGAGCCCGGGTCTGCCCGGCTTCCCGATCGATCGAGTACCCTTCGGCCAGGGAGAGGGCGACCGCGTCGCCCAGGTCGCGGACTGGCTGGAGGCGAACCGACGTCCGCTCGACACCGGTGAGCTCCACCACCACCGATTCCTCGCCCCGCTGGCCGAACAGGGCGTCCGCCTCTGCTTCCCCCTCTTCCGCGACGAACAGGTCACCGGCTTCCTGTGTCTCGGGGACAAGAAGCGCGGCGAGGCCTTCACGACCGAGGAGCGCGAGCTCCTGACCACCCTCTGCAACCAGATCTCGCTCGCCGTGGAAAACGCGCGGCTTCTCGACCAAACCCTCGCCGTCGAGCGCCAGCTCTACGAGGCCCAGCGTCTTTCCTCCCTGGGCCTCCTCTCCGCCAGCATCGCGCACGAGGTGAAGAACCCGCTCAGCTCCATCAAGGCCATCGCGAGTGTGCTTCAGGAGGAGCTCGAGGACAACACCACCGCCGCCGAGGACCTCCGCGTCGTCCGGAGCGAGATCGATAGGCTGACCGGTGTGGTGGAACGCCTGCTCCGGTTCGCGCGGCCCGAGCACGGCAACGGCCATCGAGACGTGGCGCTCAAGCCCGTGGTAGACGACATCGCCCTCATCCTGTCGCACGAGGCGGAGCAGCACGGCGTGGGTATACGATCGGAGGTGCGGGCCGACCTGGTGGTCCAGGCCGA
>JASLMQ010000158.1 GCA_030746455.1 Candidatus Latescibacterota bacterium | reverse complement strand
TTTCATAGAGCGTCGTACGATCGGTCGTAGGTACTCCGAGTTCCTGTGGTTCCTACCTCTAACTGGCGTGGCCGTTGTTGCCTCAGCCATGTGGCTTGCCGAACGGACTCACCCGTCCACGTCGAGTGCCTGATTCGCTCTAGCGGAGCGAATCAGGTGTATCGAGACGCCAGGACTGTAGAACCAAACTGCTCTATGCGAGGAGGGAGCTGGTCTTCCCAAGCCTCGCCCCTCGATACACTTCCGCCTCCTCGCCGAAGCCTCGGAGTCGGAATCACTCGGGGAGGACGGGGTAGTTTGCTGCGTCACCGAACCAATGTCATTGCCTACTCGTCAAGGCAATCCAGGAGGAAGCGCGCTGCATTCTTGTCTGGGATCCGGCCGCGCACGCTTGAGTCCAGATCGGTCATCGAGAAGGGCGTGACCGGGGCGCCGACGCAAGAGGGACAGCCGTCCTCGCAGGCGCACTCACGTACGACGCTCGCCGCCGTCTGGATCATCTCTCCGAACTGCTCCAGGCAGCGGCTGGCGAACCCCATCCCGCCCGGATACCGGTCGTGGATGAAGAGGGCATCCTTGCCCAGGTTTCTCGAGTCCACCACAGCGCCGATGTCCTGCACGTCGCACATGACGAAGAAGGGCGCCACCTCGACGAGTAGGTTGGCAATCCCCGTGAGGGCCTCACCCGGAACGAGATCTTCGGCCCGCATCGCCTCGGCCGCGTCATCGGGCGGGACGAACCAGAAGGCCACGGTCTGGAGTTCCTGGGGGGGGAGCTCCAGGTTTTCGAAGCCCAGGCTGTCGCGTGAGTGGAACCGGATCTTCCGGAACATCGGGATGTTCGTCGTGACGGTGACATCACCGTAGCCGAGCGTTCCCCCTCGCCAGCCGGTCTCCTCTTCGCTCTCATCGATCTGGATCTGAGAGCTCTGCACGGCCTGCGTGTAGTAGTCCAGGTCCTGGCGCTCGACAAAGGCCACCTTCTGATCCAGGTCCAACCGATCCACGAAGTAGGTTTCGGCGCCATGGAGGTAGACCGCGTGGTCGTGCAGCTGCGACATCGCGCTCAGCTCGTCCATGGTTCCGATGACCCGACCGCCATCGGTCTGGTCCTGGATCGTGCAGACAGCTCCCGACATGTTCCTGAGGTTGACCGCAGAGGCTGGGTAGTCGGAGCTGGACCAGTACCAGTTCCCCTTCAGGTGCCGAACGCAGTTCTCCTCCTCCAGGACATCGAGCACCGCGGCGGCGAAAGGCCCAAAGGCCTCCACCTCATCGTCCTGCAGGGGGAGCTCGTTCGCCGCACACTGGAGGTGACCCACCGCCACGTGGGGGTTGTCGGGATCCACCACGGCGTGCTCGGGATTCTGGGCGAAGACGTACTGGGCGTGGGCCATCAGGTACTGGTCCATCGGCGCGTTCTGCCCCACCAGGAATACGACCGATGCGTCTGTCCCTCTCCCCGCGCGACCCGCCTGCTGCCACAGGCTGGCGATCGTGCCGGGGTATCCCACCAATATGCTCGCATCCAGACTCCCGATGTCGATCCCAAGCTCGAGCGCGTTCGTGCTGGCCACCCCCAGGATCTCCTTCTCGGCCAGCCGTCGCTCGATCTCCCGGCGCTCCTCGGGGAGATACCCGCCTCTGTAGGCGTGCACCGAGTCCGCCAGCCTGGTAGAGAAGGGGACGAGGCGCTCGCGGCAATGTCTGAAGATCAGTTCGGCCGCCAGCCGGGTCTGCACGAAGGCGATGGTCTGGATCCGATCGCGTACCAGAGTGCTCATCAGTGTGACCGCTTCGCCAATCGGGCCACGTCGCTCGCCTCCGACGCGCCAATTCTCTGCACGATCTGTCGCTGTCCCCTGGAGAAGGGGCGGGTTCCACATGACGAACCACCGGGGTCCCCGAGGCG
>JASLMQ010000157.1 GCA_030746455.1 Candidatus Latescibacterota bacterium | reverse complement strand
GGGACCTGGCACGGTACCCTGTACTCAAGGAGGACGAGCTCAAGCGCCTGATGGATCGCGCCCACGCGGGCGACCGGGCCGCCTACAACAAGGTGGTCCACTCCAACCTGCGGTTCGTCGTGGAGATCGCCTCGGAGTATCACAGCCCGGACCTCTCCTTCGATGAGCTGGTGGCCGAAGGCAACATCGGCCTGATGCGGGCGGTGGAGCGGTTCAACCCCGATAAGGGCTACAAGTTTACGACCTATGCCGTCTGGTGGATCCGTCAGGCGATACGGAAGGCGATCCACGCGCACAGGCACCCGGTCCGGCTCCCCACCAACCGGCTCGAGGATCTGGACCGCATCCGGAGGACCTCCTCGCGTTTCGCTCAGGAGCAGGGCCGTCCGATCTCCATCGAGGAGACCGCGTCGAACCTCGAGATGACCCCGCGTCGGGTGCAGGCCGCGTTGGACACCCAGAAGCGCGCGGTCTCGCTGGACGCCTCCCTGGGAGAGGACGGAGACAGGACCTACTACGAGTACTTCGCCGACACGGGGGCACTGCCCGATGAGGAGGTCATCCAGCGTGACATGGGCGAGCGCGTCCGCGAGGCCCTCCTGGACCTCCAACCCAGAGACGCCGAGGTCATCTCGCTCACCTTCGGGCTCGACGGAGATCCCCTGACCCTCAAGCAGGTCGGCCAGCGGATGGGCATCACGCGCGAGCGGGTCCGGCAGATCCGGAACCGGGGCCTCCGCCAGCTCCGCAATGGGCTGGGGGAGTTGAGCGAGACGCTCGAGGACTTCGAGTCCGAGATGGAGATGGTAGCCGCCGTCTGAAGACCGTCTGAACGGCGTCGCGCAAGCTCCACGTTCCCCTCCAGTCTCACCGGACAGCACTCATGGGAAATGCCAGGCCACGGGGTCTGGCATTTTTCTTGGTGGCCTCCCGGGCTCCGCCCGCCGTGTTTTGGGCTTGACATCGGCTCGCTCCGGCCCCATAGATGGGCATCGCACCCGAGCCGAACCACCCAACGGCGCGAACACCCGCATCCGAGGAGAGGCCGTATGCCAGACGCCGACAAGGCGGAGCGACTCACCGACAAGGTCGCTGTGGTAACCGGAGGTGGCCGGGGCATCGGTCGCGCCATCGCCCTGGCCCTGGCCCGCGAAGGCGCGGACATCTGCGTGGTGGCCCGCACGGAGTCCCAGATCGGGTCCGTCTCCGAAGAGATCCGCGACCTCGGACGCAAGGCCCTCGCCGTGTCCGCCGACGTGACCGACCAGGAGCAGGTCGAGGCGATGGCCAAGGCCGTGCGAGACGCCTTCGGTCGGGTGGACATTTTGGTCAATGACGCCGGCGGAGGCATCGAACCCAAGCCCGTGCTGGAAAGCGATCCCGATCTCTGGGTGAAGGACGTGGAGGTCAACCTCATCGGGGCCTATCGGGTCACCCGGTCCCTGCTGCCCCTCATGGTGAGCGCAGGGGGCGGCCGAATCATCAACCTGGGCTCGGGCATGGGCCATCAGTCGGGGGCCGGTTCCTCTGCGTATCGCATTGGCAAGGCGGGCCTATGGATGCTCACGCGATGTCTGGGCGAGGAGCTGTGGGAGCAGGGCATCGAAGTCAACGAGCTCATCCCGGGCCCCGTTGAAACGGACCTCACCCGCCCCCGGATGACCGCCGGTGGTCCGCCCCCGTTCGCGCCCAGCGAGCGCGTGAAGCTTCCCGATGAGGTCGTACCCCTCGCCCTCTACCTGGCCACCCAGCCCCCAGGGGGCCCAACGGCCCAATCGTTCAGCCTGACGCGGCGCCCCATCTGATCCGATCTGTAACAGCCAAGGCCCTGCACGCGTGGTCTATCCGACACCTGCAGGGCCTCGTCTGTTTCCGCTCGGGACGCCTGGCCGTGCCATCGCCCGGCATCGGCCATCGTTCGACCGCTCAGGCCTTCTCGAGTATCTGGACCATCGCCTCGCCCTCGGTCCTGAACCAGTTCAGGAGGATGCTCACGTCCGTGCCCACGCAGAAGTGCCGCACGCCCAGGTCCAGATACGCCTGTGCCTGGTCGGCCTGCCCGATCTCCGCCCTGGGCGCAACCCCCATCTTCAGTGCCGTCTCGATGACGTGCTTTTCTGCGGCCTTCACCTTCTCATGCCCGAACTGGCGGGGCAGCCCGATGCTCATCGAGTAGTCCGCCGGCCCGAACTGCACCATGTCGACGCCATCAACAGAGAGCAACGCCTCCAGATTTTCGACGGCGGGAGCCTTCTCGATCATCAGCGCGATCACCACGTCATCCATCGCCTGCACGAACTCGGGGCTCCCCGCATCTGCGCCGAACCGGGAGCTCCGACGCATGCTCGCGCCGTGCTGCCCCCCGGAATCTGGGCTCTCCGCGCGTACGGCTGCCACGCACTCCCTTGCGTCATCAACCGTTCTCACATCGGCGAAGAGCACGTTCTGGATTCCCGCGCCGATAGCACGGCCTGCCAGGTAGCCCCTCGGCTCCTGCTCCACCTTGATCATCGACGTCATCGGATCGTACAGCTCGATCGCACGGGCCAGGTTCTCGAAGGTGTGCAGGTCGTACGGCGCGTACTCGGCCACATACTCCACGTAGTCGAATGCACCCGACAGCCCCACCAGCTCCATAACCGACGGCCACGGGCTGTGCACATGGGTACCCAGGCTGGGCTTGCCGGCGTTGAGCAACTCCCGAAGTCTGTTCTTGCGCATGATCTGTCTCCCAATGGGGTGAGTCACTGATCACAGGGTCTTCGCTCGCCTTCCCTGTGACCTCCGTGCACTCTGTGGTGAATTGTCTTGATTCTCTGGTCTAGGGAACGGTTCGGACGATACGGAAACCGAAATACCCGTGGGTGTCGGGCCCGTAGCTGTTCCGATTGGCGGACCGCAGGTTCCCGGCCTCGCTATAGATGGCACCGCCTCTGAGAACGCGGTGCGTGCCCACACCCGGGCCCGCGGGATCCACTGGCGGACCGTCGGCGTAGTAGGTGCTGGAGTAGTAGTCATTCACCCATTCCCACACGTTCCCGTGCATGTCGTGGAGGCCCCAGGGATTGGGCTCCCGCGTTCCCACCTCGTGGGCGTGCCTGTTCGGCGAGTCCCACGCGTTCTTTCTGTACCAAGCGTACCGCGGCAACAGATTCGCATCGCTCCCCGATGACCATGCCGCCGTCGTCTCAGCCCTGCAGGCATACTCCCATTCGGCCTCTGTGGGCAGCCGATAGATGCCCGCCCCTTCGGAGGCATTGAGCTCCTCCACGAAGGCCTGAGCGTCGGTCCAGGAGACGTGAACCGCCGGGTGATCGGGCCCCTCCTCCACGAAACCATGCCCCGCCCACGGCATCGTGCCCATTACCATGTCCCACTGCTCCTGCGTGACTTCGTGCTTCCCCAGGTGGAATCCCCGGGTCAGGGCTACCTCGTGAACCGGTCCCTCGTCGCCGCCTCGATCCGCCTCCGAATAGGGCGACCCCATCCTGAAGGTCCCCGGCGGCACCCAGACGAAGACCATGGGGACCTCGTCTACGAGTCTGACCGTGAGTTCCGTGCCCGGTGAGGGACCGGCCTCTTTCTCGCCCGGCTCCTTCTGCGCCGGATCGTTCGCCACCTGAGCATAGGACGGCACAACCGACACCGCGAGCACGAGCACCGCGACCCACAGGGCCGTGGACCTTCTCATTTGATTCCCTCCCTCACACCGCAGAACCGAACCTAGCCCAGGGGCTCCAGTGCCCGTATTTCCGATATCTGCTCGGCTATTTCACCCGCGGAGGCATCCAGCATCCGCTCTCCCTTCTCCGCTGTGGCGAGCCTGGGGTCACCAACACCGCCATGGGCGGTGCGCTGGTCGAACCGGTAGTAGGAGGACAGACCCCGCACGCGCATCCCCTCCCGCTCTCCGTCCTCATCCAGCTTGTCGGTTCGAACCAGCTCCGGACGCAGGGCGAGGATCATCGACGTCTCGGTTTCTCCCGAGTGGCCGGAGCCGGCTGAGCCGAGTTCCCGTATCTCGTTCAGCGTTTCGCCCTTGGCCCACGCCCACCGGCTGTAAAACTCGACTCCCTGGTCCCCGTACCGCTCCATCAACCGTTGAAGCAGTACCGATACGTTCGCCCCATTCCCGCCGTGGCTGTTCTGAATGAGGATCTTCCTGAATCCATACCCGACCATACTGGCGACGATGTCCATCAGCATCACCAGGTGGGTCTCGGAGGTGGCACTGACTGTACCCGGGTATCGGATGTGGTGCTGGGAATACCCCAACCACTGCATCGGTAGCACCAGCACGTCATCCGGGCAGCGATCGTGCACCCGCCGTGCCACCGCCTCCCCGATCAGGCTGTCGGTGAGCACCGGCAGGTGCAGGCTGTGCTGCTCGCAGGAGGCCACCGGGATCAGCACCACGATATCCCTCGGCAGGGCGTCGACCTCGGGAGACGTCATCTCAGCAAGGATCATGAGCACCACCTTTCGCGTTGAAGCGCATCAGCGTTCGCCATCCTCCGGGATCTGCTCGGGGGACGGTGCAGGTTCGAGGGCCGTCAGCTGGACCGTGATCAGCGGACGGGCTAGATCGAGGACGAGAGAATCCGACTTCGCCTCCACGGCGCTGCCGCTGAAATAGACCCAGTCCTTCTCCTCCAGATCCGCGAACCCCTCGATCGGCCGGACCGCCGTGCAGCGGAACCGGATCGGCGGGTCGGCCATCGCGTCGGACGACACCATGCGTCCGAAGTGGATCTCGCAGGTCGGCCGAGTCATCTCCGACTTCGCCCGCGAAGCGATCTGCGTCAGCCTTCCGTACCATCCCTGGAGAGAGAGACCCTCGACGCCCTTGAGGAATTCCACGGCCTTCAGCCTCGCGGGGGCCTCGATCTTCCGGCGTTGCTCCTGCGCGATCCTCCTGGCGCGGCGGGCCGGTCCCTTGCCGCTCATGGAATCGAACGCCAGCACCAGATTCTCGGCCTTGCCGAGGGTCCGGTCGGCCTCCTTCTTCGCCTCCTCCACTCCCTTGCGCACCCCCTCGAGTCCGCTCAGGAAGGCCAGCTGCTCCGGGGGCGCGTGCACCGGCGGCTGTTCGGAATCCCCGCCACACGACGCGAGACCGGCAGCCAGGCAGACCGCCAGCCGGCAGATTCTAGCGCGCGTTCGAGCCGGGGATGCCCCACGCGCCGTCAGTCCCTTTTCGCGTGCACGCCTCATACGCCTCCCAGGCCTTCAAGGAGGTTGCTCACGCATGCCCCAAGTACATCGAGGCCGTAGCCGCCCTCCTGAACCACGAGCGTGGGCAAGCCCGTGTTCGCCAGCCGTTCACCGATTTGGGCGAACGCCGAGACCGACAGATCGAAGCCTCCAAGGGGATCCTCCCGGCACGTGTCCGCCCCGAAGGAAACCACCACGTGCGCCGGCGCAAAGGAGGCCACTGCGTCCAGGGCCCGGTCCAGCGTCACCAGGTAACCTGCCTTCCCTGTTCCTGGTTCCAAAGGCAGGTTCAGCGTGGTGCCCAGCCCGGCGCCTTCCCCGGTCTCTTCGACGAAGCCACTGAAGAAGGGATACTGCCGATTCGGGTCACCGTGGATCGAGGCGAACAGGACCTCGCCGGATCCGTAGTAGATCCCCTGGGTACCGTTGCCGTGGTGGTAGTCGACGTCCAGGATGGCAACGCGGCCGCGTTTGATCAGCTCGGTGACCGCGATGGCCGCATTGTTCAGATAGCAGTACCCACCGTAGACCGCCCGCCCCGCGTGATGGCCAGGGGGTCGACACAGTGCGTAGACCGTCCGTTCCCCCTCGAGCAGAAGCCTGGCCGCCGTCTGCGCGCAACCGGCCGAGGCCAGCGCGGCCGCATACGTGGCTTCCACGATCGGGGTCTGCGTCTCGAAACAGTAGTACCCGGCCTGCCGGACCAGGTCCCGCGGCCTGCCGCCGAGCCCTCGGACGGCGAAGGTATCCGGTATGAGCCCTACGCTGGCATCGCCGCCACGTGCTGCATGTGCGTTGTAGGCCTTCTCCAGGAAGGCCAGGTAGTCGGGATCGTGAACGGCCCGTATCGCATCGAGGGACAACGCGTCGGTGGCGACCTCCTCGGCCAGCCCGCGGCGTCGGAGCTCCAGGAGAATGGCCTCCACCCGCTCGGGAACCTCGGGGCAGGGCCCCATCCCGTGGCCCTCGAACTGATGGATGGGCCGATGGGCCTGGTGGTTCTGAGTGCTGACGACCTTCACCTTGGCGCCCGTTCGGATCAGCAAAACGCCACGGCGGCCCGCGTGCGCCGTGGCCCTGTCAGGCCGGACCGTGAGACAAATCCGCCGGTCCGGCGGATGGACGGCGCTCTGGCCCTATTCATCGGCCCCCCCCGACGTGCTCTCGCCATAGCTGTCGCGAAGCACCCGTCGCATCACCTTGTTGGATGCCGTCCGGGGCAGTGCGTCGACG
>JASLMQ010000156.1 GCA_030746455.1 Candidatus Latescibacterota bacterium | reverse complement strand
GGCCCTATGTACGGGAGATGAACTACATCAGGAACTCGGTGAAGATCACCCTGGACGCCTACGACGGCACTGTGACCTTCTACGTGTGGGATACCGAGGATCCCCTGATCCGGTCCTACATGAAGATCTTCCCCGATCTGTTCAGGCCCAGGGACGCCATGCCGCAGTCCCTTCGTGACCACGTTCGATATCCGACGGATCTCTTCGAAGTGCAGTCGTCCCTCTACAACACCTACCACATGACCTCCGAGCAGGTATTCTACAACCGCGAGGACGTCTGGGAACCTGCCGTTGAGATCTACGGCGTATCCGAGCGGCCGAAGGTGATGAACCCTTACTATGTGATCGTCAGGCTGCCCGACGCCCAGCGGGAGGAATACGTGCTGATGCTGCCGGCGACACCGGCTGGGAAGGCCAACATGATCGCCTGGCTGTCGGCGCGATGCGACGAGCCCAACTACGGCAGGCTAATGGTATACAAGCTCCCCAAGGAGAAACTGATTTTCGGACCGATGCTGATCGAGAGGCGCATCGACCAGGACACCGATGTCAGCCGTGAGATCACGCTCTGGAGCCAGCGAGGCTCCGACGTGATCCGGGGGAATTTGCTGGTGATCCCCATCGAGGACTCCTTCATCTACGTGGAGCCGCTGTATCTCCGGGCCACCCAGAGCGGCATGCCCGAGCTTAAACGCGTGCTCGTCGTACACGGCGAGAAGCTCGCAATGGCGAAGGACCTCATCCAGAGCCTGGATGAGGTCTTCTCCGATCGGCCGGGGCCTGCGCTGAGCACAGAAGGAGCCGGACTTTCTCCCCCTCTCTCGATGTCACAGGCAAGCCTAAGTGACCTGGCGGGGGCCGCACTGGAGCACTTCGACAGGGCCAACGAACGTCTGCAGTCGGGCGATTTCGCGGGCTATGGGGAATCCGTCAAGGAATTGCGAAAGCTGCTGATTCAGCTGGATGTACGGGCGAAGGATGATGGCAGATAGGAAACGGGGCCGTGGCCCAGCCGGGTCGTCGAAGTGGGCGTCTCTGCTCACCGAACAGCGCAATCCCGCAACCGAGGCGATCGACGAGCTGGCCACCCTGGACATGCTTGGGGTGATGAACGACGAGGACCGGCAGGTGCCCGAAGCGGTGGGCGAGGTCCTTCCCCAGGTCGCGGAGGCAGTGGACCGGGTCGTCGAGGCCTTCCAGCACGGCGGACGGCTGTTCTACGTTGGGGCCGGCACCAGCGGCAGACTGGGGGTCATCGATGCCGCCGAATGCCCACCGACCTTCGGGACCGATCCCGAGATGGTACAGGGCATCATCGCCGGAGGACCGCCCGCGCTGGTCCGCGCGCAGGAGGGTGCGGAGGATCGCGCCGACGATGGATCCGCATCGGTCCGTGAACGGGGGCTGTGCGAGCACGATGTGCTGATGGGAATCGCGGCGAGCGGTGTGACCCCCTTCGTGTTGGGTGCCCTCGAGGAGGCACGCCGGATCGGCGCCGACACGATCTTCTTCACGTGTAACCCTGAATCCGCGGCCCGTGTCAGCGCCGATGTCAAGATCACGCCCGTTGTCGGACCCGAGGTGGTCACCGGCTCGACCCGGCTGAAGGCGGCGACGTCCACCAAGCTCGTCTTGAACATGATCACCACCGCGGCTATGATTCGGACCGGGAAGGTCTACGGCAACCTGATGGTGGACCTGAACCCGACCTGCGCCAAGCTGGAGGACCGGGCCATCCGGATCCTGATGGAAGTCTCGGGGCTGTCGCGGGAGGAGAGCCAGAGCGGCCTGCAAGCCGCAGGGAACGACCTGAAGACCGCCATCGTCATGGCGAAGCGGGCCGTTTCCGTGGAAACGGCCCGCGAGTGGCTCCG
Source organism: Candidatus Latescibacterota bacterium (assembly GCA_030746455.1). Next base: position 553 of record JASLMQ010000156.1, on the reverse strand, counting down.
CCAAAACGGCGGCGTCGTGAAGCGCGCGCTGGGTGCAAGTGCCGACGAGCGGTGAGTTCTCCGGCCTTCGGCTTCCCCGGTGCAGCGGGGACTACCCCCCGGTCTCGCGTTGCGCGTAGAAGGCCTTGATCAGCACGTCGAGATGGGCCTTGGAATCCCCCAGAGCGGCCGCGCTCACCTCGAACGCCGTGTGTCCCAGCAGCTTGAGCCCGTGGCCGTAGTCCTGCAGTTTCCGGTCGCAGAGGTCGGAAACCGAGATCCCCTCTGCAGCCGCCTCTTCGGCCAGGAGAACGAGGGCGTCGTCCTCGAATGTCAGCTCGATGCCGTAGGCGTCTCGGAATCGGGTGACGAATGCGTCGACATCCTGATGGCTCAGAAGCTTCGTGAGCTCGGATTCGGGAGAATCCACCACCTCCGCAGTGACGGTGAACGACCGGATCTGAGTTGAGGGCAGGCACTTCTCGAACTTCAGGAGGGCACGCTCACAGACACTCACCAGCGCCCGGGCACCCGTGTGCTCCCTGGAAGCCAGCTCCGCCAGCCTCCGCAGAGC
>JASLMQ010000155.1 GCA_030746455.1 Candidatus Latescibacterota bacterium | reverse complement strand
CCGGCTCCTCATTCGTAATCGAATACATCACGGCCTGTTCATACTCGCCCTTGAACGGTCGATCCCCTGCAAGCATCTCATACAGCATGACTCCCAGTGCCCAGACGTCCGTCCGGTCGTCCACCTCAGCGCCCTGGGCCTGCTCGGGTGACATGTAGGCGACGGTACCCATGGTCGTTCCCGTTCGGGTGAGCAGGCTGCCTCTTCTCAGCTTCGCGAGCCCGAAATCGATGATCTTGGCCTGACCCTCTGCCGTGATCAGAACGTTGGCCGGCTTGACGTCCCGATGAACAATGTCTCTCGAATGGGCCGCCGAGAGGCCCTGGGCAATCTGGATGGCAATGTCGATGGCGTCCTCGACGGCCAACGGCGCCCGCTCAATCCTGTCCTTCAGGGTTTCCCCCTCATAGTGTGCCATCGCGATGAAGGACAGGCCGTCTGCTTCGTCGATTTCGTAGATGGTGCCAATATGGGGATGATCCAGAGCCGAAGCCGCTCTCGCCTCGTGCACGAAGCGCTGCCGTGCCTCTTCGTCGCGCGTCAGTTCGGACGGCAGAAACTTCAGGGCAACCGTGCGTTCGAGGTTGGTGTCCTCGGCTTTGTACACGACGCCCATGCCGCCTTCCCCGAGCCCCTCGAGAATCCTGTAATGGGATATCGTTTGGCCGATCATTTTCATCACCAGCCCATGCGGCGGCTGTCAAAGCGAGATGGGGAACAGGCGCTACGGGTCGGCTCGGCTGCGGGCCTTCCTCTCTGCCCACTTCGGCCTCCCTCACACTCCCCCTACCACCGACCTCCGTACTTCAGTTCTCAATCTCACAATCCACAATGGTTCCTGCACCTCTCAGCCTGTCGCGTATCCCTATGACAAAGGGCACACTTCGCCTGTCCGAAGCATGCCCCAGATCCCCAGGTCCATCGTGGTCCCGGATGGCAGCAAGGTATCTACCAAGCTATGAATTGGTCTCACCCGGGACCCGTCCCCGCATCGGACCCTGCTATGTCGTAATGCTATGGCGGGAAGATAGTTCGAGCGAGAGGGGAAAGCAAGGAGGGAATGGCGACGGTGAGGTGTCTGATTGTGCTATCCTGCGACATGCCGATGAGCAGGGATCCCGGGAGGCGGATAACCCTGCGCGGCGTCGTCGAGGACGAGTACCCAATCACACCCCCGTCCTGCGTCGGCCGGGGTCGGCGGCGGCGTGAACGCCCGAATGCCGGTATTGGGAATCGTGCCGGCCGGGATGTGCGTTCCGTCGCGCGGATCATACCACCAGGCGGTCACCCGATCGCCGGTGATCACCCCGAGTCGGATCGTGATCGGACTCAGCGTGGGGATCACGTAGAGGAACGCGTAGTCGTCCCCGCGCGTGGCCCAGACGTGTTCGGCAGCCTTGCCCTCTCCGAGAACGACGAGCGACGGGTCCGGAACGCGCGTCAGGATCGACCGCGACCCCAACAGCGCGCGCAGGTGCCGCATATCGTCGGCGCCAGGGAGCTCCAAGGCCTCCGTCCACGGCGTCCGCGCCCCTGTCACGGCTTCCCGTCCGGGCTGCCAGTACTGCCAGACGGCATGACAGCCGTAGGTGTGGCCGAAGGCGCCGGCGAACACCGCCCAGTAGGCCGCCTTGCGGACGTCGAAGTCGTCGATGTAGCCGTGGTAGGCATCCCCCCGGTCGGGGTGGTCCTCGTAGCGTGGTTCGCCGTCTACGCAGGGCTTGGGGGGCGCAAGGGCGTAATCGGCCGCAATCCGCTCGTCGTTCCGGGTCCTGTGACTGTGTCCGGACTGGAGCATGTTGAAGTCGAGCCACTCCTCGTCGTGGAGCCACGTCGCTGAGGTCTGCCCCCCGCGCGGGTGGTAGGTCATCAGATGGCCAGACCGGTCTTCCGATTTGATACCTTCCACCATGGCCCGCCAAAGCGAGATGTAGTCACGGTCCTCCACCACCACCGGGACATCGCCTCCCAGGACCCAGACGATATTCTCACGATCACGGTAGCGCGCCCCAACGAACGCCCCGTACTCACGGGCCTTCGCGTCGTCGAAGACCCGGGGGCCATCCTGGTAGCCGGCCACGTACACGGCCCCCCACACCGGTACGAGCGCGACGTGAATACCGTGGGACGCAGCACGCTGGATGATCGCGTCCGCGTGATCGAAGTGGGCGGGACTGGGCCGGGCCGGATCGTTGTCGGCCAGAGGAGCGTGGCCGCAGGCGTTGGGACCCAGCCCGTTGAGTCGGCCGGGCGCAATCAGACACGCCTGGACCACATTGAAGCCTTTGGCCGCCCTGTTTAACAGATAGAGATCGGCCTCTTCTGCCGTGAGGCGATGGAACAGGCCCCACGCCGTGTCACCCATCCAGAAGAAGGGTGTGCCATCGTCCTCGACGAGGAACCGTCCGTTGTCGCTCACTCTGAGCATGAAATCGAGTTCTCCAAGGAAGAGGGCAGGGGACCGGCCTCGACTCGACCTACAATGCTTCACGCTTCACCTGACAATGCCTCTCAGCCTTCCTCCCGGTGGTTCGCGACCCACTCCGGCGGCTCGGATCTGGGGTCGATGATGTCCGGGTCCGTCAATCTGAGCCGCTGCTTCCTCTCGTTCAGATCGTTCCACGCCGCCCACACCGGGAGCTCGGGGATCTCCCAGTCCGCCATCACAAGCTCGTGCATGCGCCGGATGCGGGGCACGTACTGAGGATACCACGCCAGGTTGATCGACTCCTCCGGATCGTTCTCCAGGTCGTACAGCTCGCAAATGTCCTCTTCCGTGTGGATGTATTTCCAGCGCTTGTCCCGCACCATGCGGCAGGGATCCAGGCTGTGGTAGTACTCGGCGAAGATGTGGCCCTGCACCTCTCCGCCCGTGAAGGTAGGGGCCAGGTCCTTCCCCTCCACGAAGCCGGGCAGGGGCAGTCCCAACATCGGCAGCACCGTGGGCAGGATGTCGATGTTGCTGACCATCGCGTCGGTACGCTTCCCGCACTCAATCGTCCCCGGCAGCGAGCAGATGAGGGGAATGCGCACCGCGTCCTCGAAGAACGTGTGCTTCTCGCAAATCCCGTTCTTGTAGAGCATCTCACCGTGGTCCGAGGTGTAGATGACCAGGGTGTTCTCCCGCAACCCACGTTCCTCCAGTCCCCGGATCAGCCGTCCCACGTAGTGGTCCAGGTAGGAGACGAACCCGAAGTAGGCCGCGATGGACTTCCTTATCATCTCCTCGGGAAGGCTCCACAGCTCGTAATAGTTGATCCGCTCGACGACCCGGCGAGGCTTGTCGCGATAGGTGACCAGGTAGTTGGGCAGGTCGCCGATGTCGTTGGGATCGTACATCTCGTGGAACCGGGGCGGAGCGCACCACGGTGGATGCGGCGCACGGTAGCCCGTATAGAGGAAGAAAGGCTGATCCGTCTCCCGTTCATCGAGGAACCGCAGGCAATCCTCCGTGATCATCGAGTCCCAGAGCTGCTCCTCCGGGTAGGGAAAGGGATCGCCCTCCACGTTGCGGTAGCTGTGCTCCCACATCTCCGAGATGATGTTGGCGAAGTTGTACCGATGCTTGACCTCTTCACCCACCAACCGGCCGTATTCCTGGGCGTTCATCCGGTACGATTGGAACCCAAGCTCGCCGTATGGATCGTCCGACTTGTCCACGTGCTGCTCAACGTGCATGTATCCGGCGCCGTGGGTCCGGTATCCCGCGTCCCGAAGCGGACGCACAAGGGACGTGATGCCCGGCCTCAGGGTCTCCCGGTAGACCTTGCCTGAGCGGTGCCGGCTGTTGTTGTGGGTAATCGCACCGTGGGTGTGGGGATGGGTTCCGGTGAAACAGGACGCTCGGGACGGGCCGCACAGCGGAGACGCACAGAAGGCGTTCTCGTAGACCAGGCCCGAGCCGGCCAGCTCGTCCAGCGCCGGGGTCTGCACGATGTCGTGCCCATAGCACCCGGCCACGGCATGGCTGTGCTGATCCGCCATAATGAGAACCACATTCAGTGCATCCTTCGTCATTCGATCCGCTCCTCTCCCTCACCGCGCTCCGCTTAACGTAGCCCGAGCGTTCCCTGTCCTGCTCCTTGCTTTCAGGCCTCCCTGTCCGTTCGCCAACACTTCCCTACTCCCGACCTGCCCCAGTCCTCGACAGCTCATTTTCCAATTCTCAATTCCCCAATTCCCAATGTCTTTCGCCTCTCAGGGTTCAGACCCATTTCTCATCCGAGCGTCCTCGAGGAACCGTGATCTGGCCCGCCTCTTCCAGCTTCCGTATGATCTCCACGACTCCCAGCTGGATCTCCTCAGCGTCGCTCATCCGCACGGGACCTGAGAAGTCCATTTCCTCTCTGATCTTCGTACCCACCTCCTCGCTCATGTTTCCGAAGATTCGTTGCTTCGTCTCATCGCTGGCACCTTTCAGCGCAATCGCCAGGTCCTTCGAATCGACTTCCCTGAGCATCATCTGGATCTCCCGGTCGGTGAGCCTGGCGATATCGTCGAACGTGAACATCTGGTTCCGAACCTCTTCCGCAAGCTCTGGGTCCTGGGCGTCCAGACGCGTCAGCACCTCCTTCTCTGTGGTCCTGCCAGTGCGATTGAGCATCTGCGCCACAGCCTTGGGCCCACCGATCTCTGTGACCCAGCCTACCATGGCCGACCGAAGATCTTCAACCAGGCTTCGCTCCAAGTCGCGCAGGACCCGAGCAGAGATATCCTCTATCGTCGCCATGCGGTACGACACGTCGGCTTGGAGATCGTCTCCCGGCAGACGATGCAGCACGTGGGCCGCCTGGTCCGCCTCGAGCTGCGAGAGGATCAGGGCCATCGTCTGCGGGTGCTCCTTGGACAGGAGAGAGGCAAGTTGGCCAACGGGGATATGTTGCAGCATCGAGAAGCCCGACATGAGCGTGTCCTCGGTGACCTGACGCGCAGAGTCGGCGGCCCCCTTGACCACGTAGTCGCCGGAGACGAGCCGCTCCTTGATCCGGGCGTACGCGTCGTCCCGCTGGCTGGCGGTGATGTCTCCAAGCTTGGACGCGGCCTGACCGATGGAATGTTTCTCCTCCGGTGAGCAATGCCCCAACACGATCGATGCGAGGTCTTCAGGAAGGCATCCGACCAGTATCGAGACCTGGTGGGCGCCCGGGATCCCCTCTTCTTCACCATCTGCTTCTGACAGGAGCGCCTGGACTACCTCGGCGACGTCCACCGGCCGTCGGGCCGCAATCTGCTCCAGCGAATCCTCCGCCGATATTGGAGCGGGGCTCTCTGGCTCGGCCTCCGAAGCGGCTGGTGGGCCGTCGCTCTTGGGCGCGTCGGACGCGGCCTCGGCCGGGGGCGGCGCGCCAGGCCCCAGGTACCTGAGTACCGGCCCTAGCATCTCAAATGGATAGCAGAGCTTGATCAGCCCGGAGGCGTGCTGTGCGTTCACCTCAAAGCCGATCAGCACCACCGTACCCGACGGTGCTGCCGCATGGATGAACTCGGGATTCGTCTCCAGCTCTACGTCTGAGATCTCGACCTTCAGCAGCTGCTCCCACATCGCTTCGAGGTCGCTTAGCGCCCGCAATACGACCTTGCCCATCACCTTGCGCTCGATGCTGGTCAGGACGCGGGCCTCCTTGGGCGGATTCGCTCCGGTCCCGCCAAACTGACGATCGACGAACAGATTGGCAATGGCCGGCGGAAAGTCGAGCACCGCGGTCCCGCCCATCGGCTCGATGGTGAAGGTGTAGGTGCACGACGGATTGGACAGCGGGCGGATGAACTCAGCGTAGGTCGTCTGATCGACGAACGCGATCTCACAGTCCACCACGGAGCGGCTGATGGTGGAGAACGAGCTCGCCATCAGCCTTGCCTGGTTGGAGTGCA
>JASLMQ010000154.1 GCA_030746455.1 Candidatus Latescibacterota bacterium | reverse complement strand
TTCGGCTGGGCCTGAAAAGCCGTAGGCGGACACACCAAGACGCGAGAGGGCGTTGTGGAACGGGCAAAGCGGCGGTTGGCCTACATTTACATCGCACCGGCAGCGTTGTGGCTGCTGGTGTTCATGGGGTTCCCGATCCTGGACGTGATGGGTACGAGTCTCTACCATACGTCCTATCGCGGCGAGACCTTCGTCGGGATGGGGAACTACGTCGGCCTGGCGGGGGACGACACCTTCCTGCTCGTGCTCAAGAACACCGCGCTCTGGACGGCGATCGCGGTCGCGATGAATGTGGGCCTGGGGCTCGGATCTGCGCTGCTGCTGAGTCGCAAGACCCGCTCGGGCGAAATCATCCGGGCAATGCTGATTCTGGCCTGGGCGACCCCGACGGTGGTGGCGGCCATCACGTGGAAGTGGATGTACAACGGGGAGTACGGTCATCTCAACTCTCTGCTGCTGTCACTCCGGATCGTGGACACCCCGATACAGTGGCTCACCGACGCCTCGACCGCGTTCGCCGGGGCACTCGTGGCGCGTCTGTGGACGGCCCTCCCGTTCACGACCTTCGCGTTCCTTTCGGGACTGCAGTCGATTCCGGTAGGGCTGCTCGAGGCGTCGGTCATCGACGGGGCCTCGGGGCCCAGACGGTTCTGGCACATCACGCTTCCCCTGCTCAGGCCGGTCCTGGTCGCCGTGCTGCTGGTCAGCGTGATCTGGTCCTTCAACAGCTTCGTCTTTGTGTACGTGATCACCGGAGGCGGCCCGGCCAACCAGACACAGATCCTCGTGACGGAGATCTACCGCCGGGCCTTCGGGTACTTCAACTTCGGACAGGCCAGTGCGCTGACCGTTCTCGCGTTCCTGCTGCTTCTCACGGTAAGCATCGTGCAGTGGAGATTCCTCGCCAGAAGGGATGCGGAAGCATGAGGTCTATCGGCACACTTCCGGGGGAGGCGATCCGAGCGCTGCTGCTGGTGCTGCTCGCGGGTTTCGTCGTTCTGCCCTTCCTCGTGGTCGTGGGAACTTCGGTGAAAACGCTTGGGGAGGTTTTCCAGTCGCCCACCGCGCTGATCCCCAGCCAGATGCAGTGGTCCAACTACATCGAGGTCTTCGTGCGGGTGCCCACGGCGCGACACCTGGCCAACAGCCTGATCATCGCATTGTCCACGACGGTTCTGGCGATCGCCCTGGCCGCACCGGCGGCCTATTCCATGGCGAGGGTCCGCTTCCTTGGACGTGGGGCGTTCGGTCTGGGCGTGATGGTGACGCAGATGTTCTCTCCGGTGATCGTTCTGATCCCCCTGTTCAAGCTGATGAAGGCCTTGCACCTGCTGGACACCTATGCTGCGTTGATCATGGTGAATACGGCCGTCGTGCTACCCTTTTCCGTGTGGATGCTCACGGGGTTCCTCAAGACCGTTCCTGAGGAGCTCGAGGACGCTGCGATGATCGACGGGCTTTCGCGAACGGGCATGCTGTTCCGCGTCATCCTGCCGCTGACGGCGCCCGGCCTGGTGACTACGGCCATATTCGCCTTCGTTCAGTCCTGGAACGAGTTCATCTTCGCACTCGTGCTGGTCTCCCGTAGGGAGATGCAGCCGATTACGATGGCGCTCTATGCGTGGGAGAAGAACAACGTGGTGGAATGGAACTACCTGATGGCCACCGCGGTGGTGGCCGCCGTGCCTACGGTGCTGCTGTTCATGGTGGTGAGGAAGCGGTTGACCTCAGGACTAATGACGGGAGCGGTCAAGGGATGAGGGGGAGGGCACAGGTGCGGGGCACAATAGTGCACAGAGGCTGAGACACCATACGGAACAGGGGAAGGCCACATGGAAGGGAAGCACCCGTTTCTCTACTTCTCGGAAGACGAGATAGAAGGCCTCAGACAGAAGAAGGCGGGCGCGATCTGCGGGGGGATACTGGAGCAGGCCGCTCAAGTGGCGGACAGCCGGCTGGACTGGGAGGTCTACACCCCCTCGCTGGTACCCCCGTTCGCGGGCTACAGGCTCAAGGCCTCCGAGCGGATGAACTACGACGAGGAGTATGCCGAGAAGTACGTTCAGCAGTATCGGATGTCGATGCTGATCCGAAATCTCTCCGAGTTTTTCGCCTTTTGCTATCTGATGCTGGGCAAGCCGGAGTACCTGGAAGCCGCGCGGCGCTGGCTGCTGACACCCTGCCGGTGGGATCGGCGGATCTGGGCGGCGTACGAGCCTTCGAAGATGGAGATCGACGAGTACACGAGCGCGGAGCTCCAGGTGATCGAGACGTCGGGCGGATCGTGTGTGGGTGTGGTGCCCGATCCGCGGACCCGTCGCAAGAATCCGGTGTTCGAAGACACGGGGATCTTCACGACGTTCAAGCTGCGCGGACTTTCGGTGGCCTACGACTGGATGTACCCGCACCTGACCGAGGAGGAACGAGACACCGTTCGGGGGGCTCTGGCCTATCAGGGAGACCGGCTTTATCACCACGCGCTCAACGGCAATGCGCTGCTGATGCGGTCGATTTTGAACCACACGTGGTTGGATAC
>JASLMQ010000153.1 GCA_030746455.1 Candidatus Latescibacterota bacterium | reverse complement strand
GGAGGGCAGGCGTGAGACGTGAGACGACAGAACGGGTGCCTCGTGTGGTTGCTCTGGGGGAGGTGCTCTGGGATCTCTTCCCCGATGGGGCGCGGCTTGGAGGAGCGCCGAGCAACTTCGCCGTGCACGCGGCCTCCCTGGGCGCCGAGTCGGTTCTGGTTAGCCGCGTTGGGAAAGACGAACGGGGCCGCGAGGTCCGGGAAGCGCTCGAGGCAGCCGGAGTGGAGGTCGCGCACGTGCAGGCGGACACGAGCCGCCCGACGGGCATCGTCCGCGTCAGCCTCACGGACGGCCAGCCGACCTACGAGATCGTCGAAGGAGCGGCGTGGGACGCGATCGACTGGGTCCCCGATCTCGAGGCGCTCGCCCGAAGCGCTGACGCGGTGTGTTTCGGCACCCTGGCTCAGCGATGCGACACGAGCCGAAGATCGATCCAGGCGTTCGTGGGGGCGACGCGGGAGGACTGCCTCAAAGTCCTGGACATCAACTTCCGACAGCATTACCACTCCGAAGCGGTCGCACGTTCGGCGCTGTGCTTCGCCGATGTGCTCAAGCTGAGCGACGAGGAGGTCCCGATCCTGCGTGACTACGTGGGAGGATCGCCGGACGAGAAGGTCTTCGTACTGGATCTGATGGCCTCCTTCGAGATCGGGCGCGTGGTACTCACCCGGGGCGCGGCCGGGTGCCTGACCGTCGGGCCGGAGGGCGTGCACGAGGTACCATCGGCACCCCGGGAAGTGGTGAACACGGTGGGTGCCGGCGATGCCTTCGCGGCTGCCTTCCTGCTCGGCCTGCTGGCCGGCGAGTCCGACAGGGCGTGCGCGGAGTGGGCGAATTGCGTGGGGGGCTATGTGGTGACTCAGGATAGTGGGACGCCGGCGTTTCCCGAGGGCTATCGCATATTCTGACGAGGCAAGAACAGAAGCATTTACCACAGAGACCACTTAGGACCAGGAGTCAGGAGACAGGATCCAGGGGTCAGGGAAGTCAAAGGCAGCCATCTGCCGGTTCACGCGGTTGAGGAGGCATTGCCGCCTTTCCCTGAATCCTGACTCCCGGCTCCAGGTTCCTGCCTTTCCGAGTCCCGAGCCACAACAACGCACGTCACCCAGAAGACGAGGGATTACACGGAAATGGTTGAAGGCATTCGATTGAGGGGTCGGTACTACAGGCAGTATCCGCCGGACAAGCCGCTGGGACACGCCGAGGAGGAACTCACGCTCGGGCTGGAGGACACGGCGTTTCTCATCATCGACGTGTACGGGCTGGGGTACGATGATGGCGGCGAAACGGGAGACACGCCCGAGTTCTACAAGGACGGCGCCGAGGCCAACCGCGACATGGTGGTGAACCACATCCGGCCGGCCCGGGAGGCTGCGCGGGTTGCGGGGCTGCCCGTCGTTTATCTGACCAACTACCTCGCTCCCTCGACGACGGAGGGCAACGAGTGGAGGAACATGTCGATCCGCACCTGCGGTGTGGACGTGCTCGAGAGCTGGAAGGAGCCTAATGACATCCTCTGCCACTCGAAGGTGATCGCACCGGGGCCGGGCGACTACTTGATCAAGAAACAGATGTACAGCGGTTTTTTCGAGACTCACCTGGAGTCGCTGCTCAAGGATCTGGGCGTCCGGAACCTCGTGGCCGTGGGGTTCGACCTGCGGATCTGCCTGGGGACAACGGTGACGGATGCGATGTACCGGAACTACCGCGTGGTGGTGCTGCGCGATTGCACCCGGACGCGGGAATATCCCGAGACGGAGGAGGGGGGCTGGGCCAACTTCCTCGGGATCCGGTTCATCGAGGCCAATGTGGGCTACACGACTACATCAGAGGCGTTTGTGAAGGCCTGTACCGAGCTCAGCCAGGAGGGACAGTAGGCGTGAACGCAACCGATCGCAGCACCGATGGCGGTGTCCTCACGGATAGAACGGGGCGCTGGGAGCACGAGGCAGGGCTGGAACAGGGAGAGGGGGCCTTTGGGACGGAGCCAAACCCGACCGGCAATCCTATCGGGGGAGGTGAGGGGTATTCCGAGATCCACATCGAGGGCGACTGCGTGGCCGACAGCTACGAAGCCCTCAGAGACGCTCTGGGTGAGGCGAAGTCGGGAGAGGTGGTCTTCATACCCGGTGAGGCCAAGATCTGCATGGACGGGCACGAGGCCCTCACGATTCCCGAGGGGGTAACGGTGGCCAGTTCGAGGGGGTTCGACGGCTCACCCGGAGGCATGGTCTACGCCGATGACCTGAGCAGACCGGGAATGCTCTCCTCTGGGGGCGATTGCGTGCGGGTCACGGGTCTGCGCGTGCGGGGGCCTTACCCCCATCGAGACCGGATCGACCGGTCGTCGAGTGGCCTCAGCAGCGGTCACTACGCTACCGAGATCGACAACTGCGAGGTCTCCGGATTTCGCGCGTCGGCCACCAGTTTCAGGCAGGGAGCCAACCGCGGCTACGTGCACCACAACCACATCCACCACAACCAGCAGGCCGGGCTGGGATACGGTGTGAGCCTGGGCGGCGCCTTCGTGCTCATCGAGGGCAACTGTTTCGACTGGTGCCGGCACCACATCGCCTCGAGCGGCGCGCCGGGCTCCGGGTACGAGGCCCGGTACAACGTCTGCGGCGAGAACGCCAACGGACATCTGTTCGACATGCACGGCGGGAGAGACCGGGGAGACGCCACAGACATCGCCGGAGACTGGATGAACGTCCACCACAACACAATCCACTGTACCGAGGCCCGAAGCGTAGGGGTTCGGGGGGTGCCCAGCCAGGGCGCGAAGATCCACCACAATTGGTTCTACAGTCCGGACCCGGCGAACATCGTGCGGACCTCCGGGGGAACGGAGGCCTACCAGAACGTACTCGGCCCCGATCGGCTGCTGCTCGATCGGTTGGAGATCGAAAATGTCTGATTCGGAACGGGGGTGGAGGCCCGCGGCATCGGACAGCGCCTCTGGCGCAGGGGGTGCCACGGATGCGCTGGGTGATCTGCTGCCCGATGGAGCTATCCAGCGGCTGGGGACCACGAGGATGCGGTACTCGATCGGGGACATGGCCTATTCGGCCGACGGTCGAGAGGCGATCGCGGTCTCCGGAAACGAGCTGCACGTCTGGAACCTGGAGATGGGGGCACGAGTGGGGGCCCACACCGTCTCGGATCACGCTCTGGTGGGGATGGACTGCACCAGCGACGTGCAGGGGATCGTGATGGCCGATCGGTCCGGAAGGGTCATCGACTGGGACCTTGCACAGGCGAAGCCGGCGGGGGGCTTCGAGACGGGCCGCGAGTCGCTGGCCTCGGTGCGCTGCTCGCCCGATGACGCCCGGATCCTTACCCTGGACCGGGGCACATCGACGCTCGAGGAGTGGGATCGGAAGACGGGGAAGCGGCTGGTGTCGACTTCGGCGCCAGGGGAGAGCCTGAACCGCTGCATCTACGGTCCCGACGGCAGAACGGCCTTTGTGGGCCACCAGCCTGGAGACAACGTTTACCACTACGATCTGGCGTGCGGCGAGCTGCTCAAGATCTTCGTCGATGACTACAGCAACTACGACATGGTGCTTTCGGCAGACGGAGAGCGGCTTCTGGTGGGTACGCGCCACCAGTCGAACGAATGGCGGCTGTCCGACTACGCGTGCCTGGAGACCTTCACCGGGCATCTCGGACACGCGGTTCCCTCCGTGGCCTACGCGCGAGAAGACCAGCATCTGCTTACGGGATCGCGAGACGGGTCGATCCGGTTGTGGGACCGGAAGAAGGCCGAGGTCGTTCGCAGATGGTATCCACACCAGAGCTACGTCACCCGGATGCGCGTCTCTCCTGACGGGAAGTGGGTGCTCTCCTA
>JASLMQ010000152.1 GCA_030746455.1 Candidatus Latescibacterota bacterium | reverse complement strand
AGGCTGTCGGTGTCGAGCTGGTCCTCTCGGAGCTCGGCTGTGGGAGGCCTGGTGATGATGGTGGCCGGGATGACGGGACCGCCGGGAAGCCCGTTCCGGTAGTGGGCCAGGTCATAGACAAGGGTCTTGTAGATGTCCTTGATCACGGCGAAGCCACCGGCCATATCGCCGTAGAGCGTGGCATACCCCATACTCATTTCGCTCTTGTTTCCGGTGGCCAGCACCAGCCAGCCGAACTTGTTCGAGAGGGCCATGAGGAAGTTGCCCCTGATCCGGGGCTGGATGTTCTCCTCGGCCGTGTCGGCGGGCCGGTCCTGGAAGACGTCGGACAGTTCGGCCAGATAGGCGTCGAAGACGCCCTGGATGGGCAAGGTGATCAGGCGGGCGCCGATAGACCGGGCCATCTCCTCCGCATCGCTGCGCGTGCCCTCTGAGGAGTATCGCGACGGCATGGTCACGCAGACGACGTTCTCAGGGCCGAGGGCGTCTGCAGCCACGGAGGCCACGAAGGCGGAATCGATCCCGCCCGACAGCCCCACGAGGACTCCCTTGAAGCCGTTCTTCCCCACGTAGTCCCGCGTTCCCAGGACCAGGGCGTCGTAGATTTCCTTCAGTCCCTTGTCGTCGCTCTGGCGCTCCGGCCGGGTGACCGATCCGGTCGGAGGGTCCGATTCGCCCGCCGCGCCGGGCTCCACATCGGGCAGGTCGATGCAGGCGACGTGGGCCTCCGACAGCCGCTTGTCCTTCCGCCTGCGGGGATCGTGCAGCCGGTGGCGGAAGACCGATTCGGCATCGATCTCGGCGATCAGCAGCTCCTCCTCGAAGCGCGGCGCGCTTACCAACACGGCCCCCTCCTGGTCCACCACGCAGCTCCCGCCGTCGAAGACCAGCTCATCCTGTCCACCCACGAGGTTGCAGAACGCCAGCGCTGCGCCGCAATCGGAGGCGCGGGTGGCGATCAGCTGGTCTCTTTGAAGTCCCTTACCTGCGTGGAAGGGCGATGCGGAGATGTTCACTAGAAGCTCGGCGTCGCCCGAGAGCGCCTGAAGGCGCGCCGGGCCGCCCGGGTACCAGATGTCCTCGCAGATGTTGACCCCGAAGGTGATTCCGTTCAGGCGGTAGACGCTCGCGCGGACCCCGGCCTGGAAATAGCGGTCCTCGTCGAAGACCCCGTAGTTCGGCAGGTAGGCCTTGTGGTAGACATCGACGAGCTGGCCATTGCAGGCTACGGCGGCCGCGTTGTAGATGTCGTCCTGCCTGTCGACGAACCCGAAGACGGCGGCGATGTTCTGGGTCTCGCTGACGATCCGGTCTCTGATCCGCAGGTTGGCTTCGATGAAGCGGGGCTTGAAGAGGAGGTCTTCGGGGGGGTAGCCGGTGACGGCGAGCTCGGGGAAGGCGACCAGTGCGGCGCCCAGGTCCCTGGCCCTACGTATGCCCTCGGAGATCTTACCGTGGTTCCCTTCCAGGTCGCCCACGGTCAGGTTCGTCTGCGCCAGAGCGATACAGATGCTTCGCATGGCTGCCGCGCCTCCGACGGCTCAGTGTGCAGAGGTCCGACGCACTGCGCTCACAATGGTCCGAGCGGCCGCCTCTCTGGGGGTGTACGCCGTGTTGACGATGAAGTGGTACAGCGCCACATCGTTCCAGTCGATGTCGTAGTTGTCCCGCAGGTAGGCGGCCCTGCGTCTGTCGCTCTTCTGGGCCATGTCGCGCCCCGCCCGGGGTGTGACGCGCCACCGATCGGAAACCACCTGTGCACGGGCCTTCAGGGGCGCTACGGTGCGCACGTGAAGGGTGTTGGGATAGCCGCGCAGGATGGCCTGCCCGCCCCGGCCGACGATGATGGCATTGCCCCGTTCGTACAGCCTGTTGACGGCGGCCTGCAGGAACCTGAGGTAGTCTTGCTGATCCAGGAAGTGGCTCTCCTCCGTGACCGGGGCCTCGCCCGACAGGAGGGACGCGGAAACCTCGTAGGGGAACTCGAGCCCCCAGAGCATGGCGGGGGGAACGGGCACGGTACGGGAAGGCGCGATCAGGCCGCGGATGAAGCGCTTGGCCGGGCTCTCGCTCTGCTCGTCGTATCTCTCCACCTCTGATTCAGGGACATTGGCCTCGCGTGCGACCTCGGTGATGAGGTCCTTGTCGACCAGGTCTCCTTTGCTTCCCAGCTGACGGGATATGGTCACGACGGCCACGGGTGTCTCCTGTCAGTAGTCGTAGCCGAAGCGGTGTCGGTTGTCGACGATCTCAGATTCGTCTCTGATCGCCTCGTACCACGCGCTGGCGGTCTCGTTCCGCTTCTGGCTCAGGAGCCGCTCCGACAGGGCCTGCATGGCCTCCTCAAAATCTGCCTCGTCGATCGGCCGTTTCTCCAGCACCTCCATCACATAGGCCCCGCGCTCGGCGGAGATCACGCCGCTGACGGCTCCCTGCTCGAGTCTGAAGGCCTCCCCGGTGAAGGCGGTGCGCGCACCGATGCCCGGCACCACGTCCTTTCGGGCGAAAGCAGGTGGGGTGGAAAACCGGAGTCCCGAGACCTTGGCGGCTGCCTCCAAAGACACACCTCCTCGCACCTTGTCGAGGAGGGCGGAGACACGCTGAGAAGCGATGTCGACCTTCTTCCGGGTCTTGAGCTGGGTGGTGATGCGATTGCGAACCTCCTCCAGGGGCCGCCTGCCCGCCGGCCTCTTTTCCCTGAGCACGAACACATAGAGGCCCTGCTCCGTGCTGTAGAGGGGCGAGGACTCCCCGGGAGAAGCCTCGAGGAGGCTTCTGACCAGCGCTGCGGATCGGTTCCGGAGAACGGGGAAGAAGCTGCTCGTCGTGAGGAAGCCTGTCTCCTGGGGTGTGAGGCCCATGTCGGCGGCGGCCGGGTCGAAGCCGGTCTCCTGCACGCGGTCGACGAACTCTTCGGCGGACAGCCGTAGGCTGTCGAGCGTGTTCCGCCCGGCCTGCACCTGGAGCAGGATGTGTCTGGCGCGGACCTCGAGGCTGTCACCTTCCCCCTTGCGTTCCTCCACCTTAAGGATGTGCCAGCCGTACTGGGTCTTGAAGGGCTCCGAGACCTGCCCCGGATCGAGCGAGAAGGCCATCTCCTCGAACTCCTTCACCATCTGCCCTCGGCCGAAGAACCCCAAGTCGCCCCCCTTCTGCGCGCTGCCGGGGTCATCGGAGCTCCCCGTGGCCAGCTCGCCGAAGTCGCTTCCCTTTCGCACGGCGGCGAGAAGACGTCGGATCTCGGACTCGGTATCGACTTCATCCTGGGGAGACGGGGTCTTGGCGAAGGAGACGAACGACAGGCGGACGGCCGCATCCTGCCTGTACTCCGCCGCGTTCTCATCGTAGCGGGCCTGGATCTCCGGCTCTGTCACCGCGGCCAGGGAGTCCGGAATCGCGTGGGCCTCCAGGCCGGCGTAGGCCACCCGGACCTTTTCGTTCTCGTCGACATAGGCGTCGCGCACCTCGGCGCTCGTCACCTTGACGCCTCCGATGACGCGCTCCAACAGCCTGTCGTACAAAAGGTTCTGTCGGACGGCGTTCTCCACGCCCAGGACGAATTGTTTCCACTGCGGATTGCCGTACGTTGCCGGGTCGTCCAGGAACTGGGCGTATTTCTGTCCGTCGAACTGACCGTCGGTCTGGAAGTGCTCGAGGTTCTGCACGTGGGGAACGGGCTGGTTGCGGTTGACGAAGTTGACCTCCCTGTCGGAGACCGAGATGCCGTATTTCTCTATCTGCTGGGAGATCAGGATCTCGCGGACGATCTGGTCCCAGGTCTGGCCCACCAGGCGTGCCAGGTCGGGCTCGGGGCCCTGCTCGTCTCCCTTCGCCTGCCGGTAGGCCCCGCGGAGCAGGCTATCGAACTGCTTCCGCGAGACCTTCTCACCGTTGATGATGCCGACGGAGTCGCCATAGGAGCCGGTCCGGCCGGTGATGTCCGCACCCCAGTCGAGCACCATCAGCCCGACGAAAGAAATGGCGACGATCCACATCATCGCCTTGATGAAGGTCACATTTCGGAAGTTGTTGAGCATAGAGACAGCTCCTCCGGCACATACGCGAGGGGGACCACTGCCGGCCGGACCTGGAGGGTCGCGGCGGGCTTCTAGTGAAAAAGAGAAAGGGAGTCGGCGGATACTGCAAAGGCCGCTAACCCCATAATAGTCCAGTAAATTACAGCATGTCCCCTGCACAGGCAAGTCATTTTTCGCTCACGGTGAGCGGCTGATCCGCGAGGGTTTGGCCTCAAGTCCCGGACGAGTCCCAGACCTCTCTCCTGATGGGGTGTGCCCACCTTGACCGCCGTGGGTAAAATGCCTATACTCAGCAGACTCGAAGCGCTGCGTGGGTGACACAGCAGGTGAGGGGTGCGATGATCCGGAGGTTCGTGGCGGCTGCAGGTCTCCTGCTCTGGGCCGGTGTGGGGACTGGGGGTACAGGGGAGTACGACTGGCCCATGGCGGTGAAGCCGGCCCTCACCTCTACGTTCGGTGAATACCGACCGGGCAGGTTCCACGCAGGTCTGGACCTGAAGACGTGGGGCAAGGAGGGCTTCCCTGTCATCGCTGTGTCGAACGGCTACGTCTCGCGCATCCGGACCTCCCCGTGGGGGTACGGTCGGGTCGTCTATCTGGTGCTTGACGACGGCCGGACCGCGGTGTACGCCCACCTGTCTCGATTCGCCCCCGGCCTCGCGACACTGGTGGAATCCGAGCAGCAGCGGAAGGGGACCTACAGTGTCAATTTGTTTCTGGAGCCCGGACAGGTCTCGGTTGCGCGGGGTGAGACCGTCGGGTACTCCGGAAGCAGCGGCACGGGCGTCCCTCACCTGCACTTCGAGCTGCGAGACGCGTCGCAGCGGCCGATGAATCCCCTCCTGAACGGTTTTCAGGTGAGGGATACCCTTTCTCCGACCATCAAATCGCTGGCGCTGGTCCCGCTGAACGCCGAGGCCCGGGTTGCAGGGGGAACAGAGCCGCGCGTGATCGGGGTGCGGTGGAACCGAAAGCGCAAGCGCTACCTGACCTCGCAGGAGGTCGATATCGAGGGCGCCGTGGGCGTGGCGGTGGAGGTCTACGATCGCGCCGATGCCTCTCGGCTGTCCAACCGCCTGGCCGCCCACCGACTGAAGCTGCTCGTAGACGGGGAGGAGGTCTTCCAGACGGGCTACGACGCCTTCTCGTACGACCAGATCCACCAGGTGGAGCTGGACCGCAACTTCCGGCTTCGGGTGGAGGGTTCTGGAAGGTACCACAACCTGTTTCGCTCCCCGGGCAACGGATTGCCGCTCTACGGCAGGTACAGGGTCGGCGACGGCGTCCTACACGCTGGGAGGTCGACGCCTAGAGCCGGTGCGGCGTTGCCGCCTGGCCGCCACGTTCTTCGGGTCGTCGTGAGCGATGCCGCCGGCAACCGCTCGGAGGCCAGGCTGTCCGTTCGGGCCGTGCGCTTCCCCGACGTGCCGGAGGCATCCGCGGCGGCGAGTGGGGATTCGGTTCGGGTGACGGGGCGCGCCGAGGGATCGGGCACGCTCGATCTGGCCTTCGAGTCCTCGGCGGATGGTGGCAAGACCTGGCGGAGCGAGGGCCGGATCCAGGCCGCTTCTGGTGAGGGTGCGGCGTTGAGCTTGCCGGGCCGCCAGGGAGGCCTCTACCGGGTGCGGGTCCGCGACGGAGAGGGGCTGCAGGCCTATCGGACCTGCGCACCCTTCCGCCCGGCCGTGGGCGCGGCGGTCGATTCGATGCTTGTGTGCACGTCCACGTTCTACCGGGACTATGCCGCCATCCGCGTGGAGGCGGACCGGGTGCTCGCGGCGGCTCCCCGCCTGCGGGCCCGATGGGACGGGGGACGGGAGGCAGAGCTACACGTTCGGCAACGGGCCCTCAGGTCCTACGAGGCCGTTCTGGTGTTCGATCCGAACGAGAAGGGTAAGGTGCGAATCACGGCGTCGGCGATCGGCCTGGGGGGCGAGGCAGGGCACCAGACCACCATCGCAGAACAGCAGCCCGTGGAGGTCTCGGGCGGAGCCGTCCGCTCGGGAGACGGGATGGCGGAGGCTCGGTTCGACTCGGCCGGGGTCTACGAGCGGCTTTTCGGTCGCGTTTTCGTGGCGGGCGTTCCCAGGGATGTACCGGCAGCCGGGCTGGCCTACCGCTTTTCCCCCGGGGGAATCCCCTTCAACCGAAGAGACCGTGCCATCGTTTCGCTCCGCCACCCTGCCGGCTTCGAGCGGCCGGAGCGCCT
>JASLMQ010000151.1 GCA_030746455.1 Candidatus Latescibacterota bacterium | reverse complement strand
CGAGGCCGATGCCGGCGACGAAGCCTGCAGGCCTTGAACGGCACAGCGTTCGCACAAACAAGTACGTGCCGATTCCGGACACCACGTGGGCGGCCGCCATCACGAGCTTGATCGAGAAGAACAGATCACGGAAGACCAGGTTCGCAAGGCCAACTACGTAGAAGAACAGAAACCCGTAGAACTGAAGGAACGGAGACCCGGCGCAGAAGACATTGGTCCAGATCGGAAGCTCGCCTTCGGCGAAGGCTCGCGCGGCGACCCACGCGTAGCCGATGTGGATCGACGAGTCCGCGGCCCAGGTGAGCTCGCCCCTCGCGAAGTAGAACCGCACTGCAAGCAGGCTGAAGAGGGCAACTGCACTGACCGTGCGCCTTTCGTTCTGGAAGACCGCATCGAAGAAGGCGGACAGACGTCTGCTGCGGATCTCCAGGACAACCAGGGACGCGAACGTCACCAGGATCAGGGCGGCGCTGGCGGCATCACCTGCAGAGAAAGGAACTGCTCTGCGGAGGGTCTCGGCGAAGCTGGCAAGGGAGGTGAAGCCGACAGAGGGGGGAAGGACCCCGAGCTTGTCCAGCGTGGTGTACTGGAAGTAGACCAGGAGTGCCGAGAGTAAGAGCAGCAGTGCGACGACCTCGGGGGGCCAACGGACGCCGTCCGGGGGGTCCCCGGGACATTCATCGGTCACGCCGCCTGGAACGGGGGGGCGCACCCTCTCAGTCCTGGTCCGGTTCTTCGCCACGGGTATGTCGACTCTGAAGGAACAGGGCGAACGCCAGGGCGACCAGTACAAGGTCCACCGCCAATAGCGCTCGCCGGATCGGAGACAGATAGGGCTCGAGAGCGATCCTGTGGGCCCCGGCATCCAGGCGCAGGGCAATGAAACCACCGGTGGTCTGGTATGGGGTGACGCTCTGACCATCGACCGTCACGCGCAGATATGGGTAGTAGGCGTAGGCCAGCCGGATGAAGCAGGGCTCCGAGACGTGCACACGCATCTCCACGCGCTGGTTCCAAACCTGGTGATCGGCGACTACGATGGCGGGCGCGGTGCCGAGGTCCTCACTCCCGTCGTATCCTCTGAGCAGGATCTGTCTACAGGTTGCGGAGCTAAGATTCAGGTAGCAGGTCCATCAGGCCCTTTCGTGCTGTCTCAGGGTCATCCGAAACGGGCATCTCCCAGCCCGAGATCCTGGGTGACACCACGGCAGGGGTCAACGTCGGAAGCGCCCAGCTGAAGAAGTCATCCCTGCTTGGAGGGACCGCGAAGAGGTACTTGGTGTCCAGCAGACAGAGGCCCCGTGCCAGGCGATCGAACCCCTCCACGCTGTTCAGGTCCCGAGGGTCCTCGGTTCTTTCGAGTACGGGGTTGAGCAGCTGCTCCATGGGACGGGCAATGGTTGCCATGGCCACAGGCGCCTCGTTGTATGCCGATAGGAAGCTGGGAAAGCCCATCTTGACGGGAAGCCACGAAACGACCAGAAGCCGGTATACGGAGCCCGTTCCGTAGAACACTCGGAAGGCCGGCATCTGGTCCTCGGGGAGTTTCGATGCGGCTTGCCGGAGGCCGTCCCGCGTTTCCAGAGGAAAGAGCTTAGGCTCTTCGGACAGGTAGGGATGCTGGAAGGTCGTCGACCCCAGGTCGAGTCCTACCAGGAGTAGGATGAGGGCGCAGGTCCTGCCGTGTCGGGGGGACGCCGACCACCGCCGCTCGATGAGGGCCACCCCGTATCCCACCATAAGGGACATGAAGAAGACGACGAAGAGCAGGTACCGGCCCGAGTTGAAGGCCTGAACGACACTCAGTGAGCGGAGCACCGGCCATCGGTAGCCGAACACAAGAATCAGGGAGAGGACAAGACACACTCCCCCGGCAGCCGCCCTTGGGTGTGACAGTCTCAGGCGAGGCAGGAAAGCGCAACCGAGACCGACGAGAGCCAGGATCACGAGGGTCAGACCGAGATATCCCCCGTACCAGTGGGTATCGTGGAAGTTGTACAGCGGAAATCGGAAGTTCGACCATATCAACAGCTGCTGCCATGTTGGATCGGGCGATCCCGACATTGAGACGCCGAAGCGCAGCCCGGTGTGGGCCTGCTCGACCCACATCGGGAGGGTGAGGTAGGCCCCGAAGGCCAGGCCTTCCCCAACCAGGACCGATGATGGCAGGAACAGCCGTCTGAGGTCGGCACTGTGTCGCTCGCCCCAGAGCCTGACAGCGACGTAGGCGACTACGAAGAAGGCGGCCCAGAAGCCATACCCGGGATGGGTGAAGGCCAGCAGACCCAGGGCAATGCCCCCACCCATAGCGTGAAGCAGCTTCCGGGACTGCGCGCGCATCAGCTCGAAGAAGTAGAAGGGCCAGGGCAGAAGGGCGTAGAACACCGAGAGGGGCAACCGGCCCATGAAGAGCACCTGCTGGGCGTGCCACACACTCAGGACGTAGCCCAAACCCGCGATGAACCCGGCCCCCCGCGACTTGCAGAGGAACTGGACGAGGAAATACATGCCCAGGCCGGAGAGCGCGTGCGCGGCCGCCGTGGTCAGTTTGATGGATAGTACAATGTCCCCAAACAGGAGATCGGTGAGGCCGACGAGATAGAAGAACAGGAAGCCGTAGAACTGAAGAAAGGGAGAGCCGGTAGCGAAGTAGTTTGTCCAGATGGGGAGTTCACCCTGAGAGATCGACCGGGCGGCGATCCAGGCGTAGGCGGTGTGTGGGGAGGTGTCGGCCGACCAACTCAGCTCGCCCGGGGCCAGGTAGTAGCGGACGGCGATCAGGCAGGACACGACCAGTACCGCGCGCGTCATCCTCTCGGTCTGGAACACCATGCCCAGGAACACCGAGAAGCGTCTCCGCCAGACCTCGAGGAGGACCAGGCAGACGAAGGCCGCAACGATCATCCCCTCGAGGGCGGCGTCTGCCGCCCCCAAGGAGACAGACCTCGACGCGACACGAATGAATGCAGCAACCGACTGCTGCTTCACGGCCGGGGGCAGGGCCCCGAACTTGACCAGCGTAAAGTAATGGAAGACGACCAGGAGGACGGTGAGCACGGACAGGAGGCCGATCACGTCGGGAGGCCACCGGGGGGTCTCGGGACGTCCAGTGGATTCGGCCCGACGTTTGGGCCCTGGTCCTCTCTTACCCATCGGACATTTCCTGCTCGGGAGACTGAAGGGGAGCCGGGCGGACCGGCCCCTACACCAGGGTCGGTTGAGCGACAGGTGAGACTAGAGCACGCCCTTTGTCGACGGGATTCCAGCCGCGCGGGGGTCGGGGTCGCAGGCCTGCCGAAGCGCTCGGGCGGCGGACTTGAAGACGGCCTCTACGGAGTGGTGGGCGTTGGACCCCCGCAGGAGATCGATGTGGAGGGTGATGCGGCCGTGATCGGAGAGGGCACGGAAGAACTCGGCCCCCAGAACGACGGGGAAGGACCCGATCATCTCCTCGTTCAGCGGCACATCGTAGCACAGATAGGGGCGTCCCGACAGATCGACGACAGCCCGGCCCAGGGCCTCGTCCATGGGCGCGCAGGCCCATCCGAACCGCGAGATGCCCGCCTTGTCACCCAGGGCCTGCGCGAAGGCCTGACCCACACAGATACCAACGTCCTCCACGGTGTGATGGGCATCGACCTCCAGGTCGCCTTTACACGAGAGGTCCAGATCGAAGAGCCCGTGCCGGGCGAAGGCGTGGAGCATGTGATCGAATTACCCGACGCCGGTGTCGGCTCGACATGTACCGGATCCGTCGATCGTGAGCGTCAGGTCGATATCGGTCTCGGTGGTCCTGCGCTGGATGCGTCCGCATCTTGGATTGGGCATGGCTATAAGGGCCTTTCTCCCGCCGGAATTCGTGGTCCTATTGAATTGGTGCCAACGTCTCTTGCAGGGCCTCCAGGAAGCGATCGTTCTCTTCGCGGGTGCCTATGCTGACCCGGAGGGCCCTATCGAGCATCGGGTAAGAGGTAACGTCCCTAACCAGGACGCCCCGGTCGACTAGGCCGGCGAAGGTGGCCTTCGGGTCGGTCACTTGGAAGAGGATGAAGTTGGCCTGCGAGGGGTAGGCACTCACGCCTTCCAGCCCGCCAAGGGCGGCGAACACCCGATCGCGCTCGGCACAGATCGTTGCGGCCCGGTCCCGAGCCATGTCTCCCTCAGAGAGAATGCGAAGGGCTGCGGCGTGCGAGAATAGGTTGATATCGAAGGGGATCTTGCCCTTTGCGATCTCTCGTGCGAGCTCGGGGTGGGCGACCATGTACCCGACCCGAATGCCCGCCGCGCCGAATGCCTTGGAGAAGGTCTTCAGTACGATGAGGTTGGCGTGGTCACTCAGGAGGTCCAGCGAGGTGGTGTCGCTGAATTCCCCATAGGCCTCGTCGATGAGGAACAGGGCATCGCTCTGGTCCAGAAGCTCCCCGAGTTCGGGGTTGCTCAGGGCACATCCGGTGGGGTTGTTTGGCGAGCAGAGCACCACCACGTTCGCTCCTTCACGGCGTACGGTCTCGGCGATCGCGGGGACGTCGAAGGCGTAGCTCCGGGTGAGGGCAACGGAAACCACGCGGCCGCCGAAGATGCCACCGTAGAGCCCGTAGAGCGAGAAGCTCGGAGAGGGGACCACCACGGACGCGTCCGGGACGCAGGTCATGGCCAGGATCAACTGGATGAGCGTGTTCGAACCATTGCAGACAATCACCCCGTCGGGATCCTGTCCCACGTGGGCGGCCAGGGCCTCGACCAGGTCGGTGGGCATCGGCAGGGGGTAGCGCGACCAGGAAAGGCCCCGAACGGTCTCGAGCACTTCCGACTTGACGTCATCGGGGACGTCAAAGGGGCTTTCGTTTTGATTCAGCTTGATCGGGCAGTCGTAGGCGCTGAGGTGATAGCCGGGGGCGGCCAGGACCTCAGGTCGGACTCTCTGCAAAGGAGGTTTCTTCAATGTGGTGTTCCCGTTGGCTGTGCGGCTGACCGAGACCTGCTGTGGCCGTCTACGACTCCTGACGTATCCTGATGGCATCCGCGTGTGCGGCGAGCCCCTCGGCTTCCGCGAGACGTATGATGTGGTCCGAGGTCTTCGAGAGGCGTCGTTTCGTATACGACACCACGCTCATAGACTTGATGAAGGTCTCGACCCCCACGGAGGAGGCGAAGTTCGCGGTCCCCGTCGTGGGCAGGATGTGGTTGGTCCCTGCGAAGTAGTCCCCGACCGGCTCGGGTGAGTCGGGGCCGAGGAAGACCGCGCCGGCATTGGTGACTGCATCGATTTGCTCCCACGGGCCGTCCACGATCAGCTCCAGGTGCTCCGGCGCGATCCGGTTGGAAAGCTCTATGGCCTCGTCGAGGTGGTCGACCACCACCACAGCGCCGTAGCTGTCCAGGGCCTTGGCTATGGCATCGCGATTGGCGAGGCTCTCGGCCTGGCGTTCCAACTCGCCGGCGACCTCCTCGGCGAGAGATCGGGAAGTTGTGATGCACACGGCGGCCTCGAAGCCGCTGCCGTGCTCTGCCTGCGAGAGCAGGTCGGCCGCAACGTAGGCGGGCACTGCGGTGTGGTCGGCAACAACGACGATTTCGCTTGGACCCGCGATCATGTCGATGTCGACGTCACCGAAGACCCGTTTCTTGGCGATCTGAACGGCGGGATGGCCGGGTCCAACCAGCTTATCCACCCGAGGGAGCGTGGCTGTCCCGTAGGCGAAGGCTGCGACGGCCTGTGCGCCGAAGACGCGATAGAGCTCACGGAGGCCGAGCAATCCCGCTGCGGCCAGAACGGCCGGGTGGACACTGCCGTCCGGTCCTGGCGGCGTGGCCACACAGATGCGGGGCACACCTGCGATCTGGGCAGGTATGGCGGCCATCAACAAGGTCGAGAAGAGGGGTGCGCTCGCCCCAGGTACCAGCAGGGCCACGCGCTCCAGGGGCACTACGCGTTTGCCGAGGATGACACCGTCCCCATCCTCGACGAACCAGGAGGTCCTTTTCTGCGCTTCGTGGAACCGGCGAATGTTGGACGCTGCGGCCTCGAGCGACTGGATGAGATCCGGATCCGCTTTGGCCAGGGCGCGCTCAATATCGGGCTCTGGTACACGCAGATCCTCGGCAGGTAGGGATACACGGTCGAATTCCTGCGTGTACTCGATCAGGGCCGGGTCGCCGCGTTCCCGCACGTCGGCCACGATACGGTCGACGCTTTCCTCCAGCTCCGGTGTGAATCCGATGTTGCGCGTGAGTATCGCTTCGAGCTTGGGTGGCGTCGCGCCCTC
>JASLMQ010000150.1 GCA_030746455.1 Candidatus Latescibacterota bacterium | reverse complement strand
CCTTGAACGCGTGCCAGTTCGGTCGCAACTGATCGAACCCTTCTCGCGCCGGGAACACCTCGTCCAGACGTGCCAGGTCCTCCTCGCTCTGGCTCATGTACCAGAGGTGAATGTAAGGCGCGGGTTCGGGCACCCGGTAGTCGAACCACCCCTGCTCGCCGTGGCGCGCCGGTACCTCCAACGCGCCGTCCTCTTCACGACGCAGAGACCAGAGCAGGTCCAGCTGCGAACGGGCCAGGTCCAGCCAGGAGGTGTCGCCCGTCATCAGCGTTGCGCAGGCGCCCGCCACCAGCGCTGGCTCGATGATGTTCCGTGCGCCGTGGGGCCATCGCCAGCCGTAGTACCCGCCCCACCACTTCCCACCCATCAACTCACCGATCTCGCCGCTCGGTCCCACGTTGTCCGGCACGATGCCGTTGTTGCGGTCCCGTCGATCGATCCACGCCTGGAGGTAGTCCAGCACCCATTGCTTGTACTTCTCCTCCCCCGTGTAGAGGTAGGCGTGGGTCACCAGGCTTGTCGCGCTCAGGTTCAGAGGCACGTCTCCTCGGACCATCCGCGCGTTGATCAGGTCCAGGATCTTCTCCAGCATCCCGTCGTCCGTCCAGTCCACCTTCACGAACGGATCGGTACTCTCCACCCCCGGAATGTCCTCGTAGGGAGCCAGGTAGTTCGACAGGATCGGCCGATGGTACTCCCAGTCCACCTGCGTCGTTACCGTGCGCGGTCCTCCGCTCCCGTTGAGCGGCGACCGGAGCATCTTCCGTTCCGCGTCCCAGTTGTGTGCCAGGGGATCGTTGCCCGTGTACATCGCCGCGAAATCCAGCGCCCGGGCTCGGTTGTCGGCCTCCTCCGGATCGGCGAGGGCCAGGTAGTAGAGGTAGGTGTAGCTCTCGCTGTGGTGGAACCAGTCGAACGCCTTCACAAACCCCCGTTCGACGGTCCCGTAGTCCGTGAACTGCTGCGTTATCCCTTCCCACGCCCGACGGGCTAGCGTCAGGATTTCGTCACCCGCCCCGAGGAGATAGAAGAGTGGGAAGGACAGGAAGCTCTCGTAGGCGTTGTCCGTCCCGTCCATGCTGGTCCAGGTGCTGCGCCAGATCAGCCGGCCGTCAGGGTGGGTGCACTGCTCCACGAAGGGGATCGCCGACCGCTCCATTGCGGCCATCACCTCTCGCTGGCGTACTGCCCAGTTGGGTGGGTTCTGGCGACCGGTGATATGTAGTGTGATTGGACTCAAGGCGTGGATCGTGACTCGTGGATCGTGGTTCGGAAGACCAGCTTGGCGTAGTGCTCCCCTGAGCGCTGCGGCATATGCGGTCAGACCCCAGCAACGTCGTTCAGGAGGGACGCCGAAACGCGGTTGCCATCCAATGTGCTATGCGCCGGTCCTACACCCGTGCCTAGATGGTCGTAGGCTCGCAGGCACTGGATCCCGGATCCCCGGCTCTAAGCGTACCGGCACAGGCAAGTCCGGGATGACAGTCGGGCAAGTCATTGCCACGACTGCCCCCTCTCCTGTTTGCGAGAGGAAGTCGCAAGCTGTGACAATCACCAGGCGAATCCGGTGGTTCTCACGTTGACTCGCCCCTTACTACTTCCCCCTCTCCGCGCCGGAGAGGGGGACACGAGGGGGTGAGGTCGGCGGGGTGAGGGCTCCTCCGGCCCCCGCAGGCTCACGGGATCACAATGGGGTTGGACCATGCGTACCCGCCCTCCCCATCATCGATCTCCACCCGCACGTGGGGGCGGACCTCCTTGGGGCCCGACAGGTTGCCGTTCCGGACCAGCGCCTTGATGAACGTCCGCAGCCTTCGGGGCGACCCGATCTGGTGCAGCTGGACCGTGGCCTCGGTGATCCGGTCGTCTCCCTCGGCATCCACCTTCTTGGACAGCCACGGCAGCGACGAGAACGTCACGCGCCTGGCTTCGGAGCATCTCACCGTGAGGTGCTCGTCATCGAAGGAGATGTCGTGGATCTCCGGGCCGGTCGTGCTGTAGTAGTGGCCCTGCCGCATCGCCTCGATGATCGCCTCACGGGTATTGGCTTCGGACCTCACCTGGACCCACGCGCTGGGCTTCCGGGTACCGATGCGATGCCGGTCCCCCGAAGCCAGTGCCCAGACCAGCTTACCCGCGGCCATCAGATCGTCAAGGTGCACCGTCGCGAATCCGCGATTGCCGTGGTGGGCGCCGCCACTGTTGAAGACCTCGATCCCGACGAGTCCCTCGAGATCCATCATCAGACCCGAGTAGACGCCGCTCAGATGGGGATGCGAGATGTAGGGTAGGCCACCCTGGTCCAGCGCGTCGTCGATCACGTCCTGGGCGTGGACACCCTTGCGCTTCACCTCGTCGATGCCCAGGCAGAGCACCTCCCCTCCAAAGGCCTCGTCCCAGCACACCACGATCTCCGCACCCGGGATCACGAGCAGGTCGTCGACCCCGTGGTCCGACACATCGGCGACCACGTCGTGATCGGTGATCACGACGAAGTCCATGCCTTGCCCCCTGTACCACGCGCTCAGCTCGGCCACGGTGTGGATGCCGTCCGACGCGACCGTGTGGTTGTGCGGACTTCCCCGGTACCATGTGCCGGACGTGGTGAATGGGTTCCCCGGGACCGGCGCAAGCGTGGTCGGTGCACCATCGGCAATGGTCAAGACGTTCTTCGTGCCCTTCGTGTTCGTGGTCTACTGCTTCTCACGCCCAGGCCTCGGCAGCCCTGTCCGCCAGGCCCCCCTGCGCCCCTCGATCAGTGTTCATCCGTGTTAATCTGTGGTTCCGCCTTGTTCTCCACTGTATCGCTTGCGTACCTCCCTCTATCCTCCCACGTCTCGATCTCCTCCAGGAATCCCTCCACCCCGAGCAGACCCGCGCTCCACAGGTAGACTCGGTCCCGTTCGGCGAGATCGTCCAGGCGCATCCACCTCAGGCCAACAAGTACCTGCTCTTCACCAGGGAATTCCGGATCGTGCCCGAGGGACGGTTCCTGGTCGCCGATGTCGATCAGGAAGCTGATCGCGATGTCTCCGCCCCCGTAGTCGACGTGCGCTGTCCTGCGGACCACTGTGCCCTCCACGTTGCACTCCTCCCTCAGCTCTCGCAACGCCGCTTCCGCGTCCTCCTCACCGGGCTCGAGCCCGCCGCCGGGCAGGCACCACCACTCCTCGCCGTCCATCCAGTGCTTCACCATCAGGATCCGGTCTTCACGACAGACGATTGCCTGCACCCGTGGCATCGGTTTCCTCACTCGTTGGAGATTCTGCTCGGCGCGGTAGATTCGGTCTTCCAACTGCTGCGGCCCAACCGACCTCCTTGGGGCCCGCGGATCCCCCCCTTCCCCCCCTTCCTCGCAGCAAGCGACGCTGCGAGCAAAGGGGGGAAGAACTTCCTTGCATCATGATTTGACCGCACCTTTCTGGGGTTTGCGATCTCCTTCCTCTCTGTTCGCTTCTCCCGCCTATCCCGGCCCTATCTCCGTGGCTCGTCCCTGCATTTTCCAATTCTCAATTCCACAATTTTCAATGCTTTACAGTTCTCTGGATCTCCTTCCTTCCCACCACCGCCTTCCCCTGTCCCGTTCTCCTGAAGCTCCATTCTCCCGTCGGTTCTCTCTCCAGCAGCGCCGCTCCCGCGATCTTGAATCGTGCTTCTCCCGATATCCCCCAATTCGGGAAGTATTCCTGCTTGATCAGTCCTGGGGAAACCGTCATCCCGGGTTCGTCCTGCGACAGGATCCACGTTGCGCCGTCTCTATTCTCGACCGCCTGTATCCCGAAGCTCTGGATCAGCAGCCCGCCTTCGTCCACCATCAGCTTGTGGTGGTCCAGCGATCCGTCCGCAGGCAGAGCCGCATCGGTGATGAACGCGTCGACCTCGTCTCCCGCCTCGATGCGGCGGGTACTCCGGAGAACGCCCGTGTGCGCCGTCTCCCCGGCGATCTCGATCTCGCCGATCCGGAGCAGATCGCCGTCCGACAGGTAGACCCAGCGCACGTCGCCATCGACCTCGGCGACGTGGGCGAAGCGTCCCTGCATCGAGATGCGTCCGCCCGACGTGCGGCGCAGCTGGCGACTGTCGTCATCGGCAGTCGAGATGATGGTATCCACCCGGTCCGGCAGGACGACGCGGATGGCCACCGCTCCTTCGTCCGACCCATCCAGCGGTACCATCTCGACATCTTGCACGATCGGCGCACCCGAGAACGGATGGTGGACGACCGCGAAGACGCTCTCGCCGTCGGACTGCCTCACGGCAATGAATGGCGCCGTGCCCTCGCGCCGCATCGCCGGCGCCTCACCACTCAGGATCTGCGTCCCCTCCTGCGGGAGGACAAAGGTCTTCAGCCCAACGTCCTCCTCATCGAGATCAAACGTCGCCGTCCACGGTCCGTCGACATCAGCCCGTTTCACATCCCGTATGTACTTGTGCAGGATCTCATGGTGGGGCTCATCAACCGGCACCGATAGCTCGACACCATGGGCTTCT
>JASLMQ010000149.1 GCA_030746455.1 Candidatus Latescibacterota bacterium | reverse complement strand
TCCGAATCCGGCCTTGCGTCGACGGCCCAGCTCGATGCCGCCCGGACGCTTCACCGCACGCGTCGCGCCGAGCTCGACGCGGCCCAGGAACAGGTGAACAAGGCCCAGGCCGCCCGACAGCTCACCGACAGCCATCTGGATGCCGTGCGGATCCAGAACCAGCAGGTGGAGACCGCGCGTGCCGAGCTCCATCTCGCCGAGTCCGAGCTCGAGTCGGCCGCCATTCGGCTAGCCAGCACCCACCTATACAGCCCGGTCCGAGGGGTCATCGCCCGTGTGGCCTCCCACGTTGGAGAACGGATCGAGGAAGACCAGACCGTTGCCCTGGTGCGCAGCTTGAACGGCCTCTGGGTAGTCGCCAACGTGGAGGAAACCGAGATCAGGCAGGTCCGACAGGGCCAGCAGGTAGACATTACCGTCGATGCCTACCCGGGTGTCACCTTCCCAGGCAAGGTGCTCACCATCGGATCCGTAACCAGCTCCCAGTTCGCGCTCATCCCTCGTGAGAGCGTGGGCGGGAACTTCGTGAAGGTCGTCCAGCGCGTACCGGTGCGGATTTCGGTAGCCGATCCCGAGGGCATCCTCAAGCTCGGCCTTTCCGCCGTCGTGGCCATCGACACCCGATCGCCGGAGCACAACCGTGCCCCCTGATTCGGACAGGCTCGCATCGACACCCTCCTCCGGGGCGATGGTGCACTACCCACGCCCGTGGCTCGCCGTCATCACGGTCTCCTTCGGTTCGATCGCCGTGATGGCCGCGAGCATCGGCCTGATGAACCTCCTCCTGCCGCGGATGATGGCCGAGCTGGGGGCGGACATCCGCAGCATCCAGTGGGTGCAGACCGCCTTCATGCTGAGCATGCTCGTGCTCATGCCGGCCGTGGGTTGGTTAGGGGCAGCGGTCGGACAGAAGCGCCTCTACCTCGCCAGCCTGGCCATTTTCGGCGGCGGCACCGTGCTCTGCACCCTGGCCTGGAATATTCCGAGCATGATCGCGTGCCGCGTGGTGCAGGGGATCGGAGCCGGCCTGCTGTTCCCGATGGGCACGCCCTTCGTCTTCGACGCCTTTCCACCTCAGAGGCGAGGCGTCGTGCTGGGCGTGCGGATCGTCATCTCCTCCATCGGATCACTCGGCGGCAGCGTCCTGGCGGCCCATCTGGCGGACGTGTTCGGCTGGCGCTGGGGATTCTACTACCTCCTGGTGTTCTGTGCAGCCGGTCTGGCCATGGGGTCGCTGGTCCTGCGCGAACGCCCACTGCCCGAGCCAGGACGCTTCGACCTGGCCGGATACCTTTCTCTGGGCGTGGGCCTGGTCAGCTTCGTGCTCCTGATCACCCAGCGTGACGGCCAGTCGGCCCTCTCCGGATCCACGCTGGGCCTGGCAGCCCTCTGCATCTTCTCCATCGCGGCCTTCTTCATCATCGAGCGGCACATCGCCTATCCATTCGTGGATCTGGGGATATACCGCCACACCGCCTACGCCGCCGGCTGCGTGCTCGCCTTCCTGCTCCCCGGCACCACGGTCGCCGTCTCGTTCCTGCTGCCCATCTATCTTCAGAGGCTTCTGGGATACTCCATCCTCCAAACCGCCCTGCTCAGGGTCCCCATGGGAATCGCCATGGTCGCCATCACGCCGCTCTCCGGCTGGCTCTCCGACAGGATCGATCCCCGGCTGCTCACAGGAGGCGGCCTGCTGGGCTTCGTCCTTGCGCTGTATGCGCTCTCGGGTCTGTCGCTCTACACGTCGGCCTTCACTCTGGCCCTCATCATGACGGCGATGGGCGTGTGCAGCACGTTGATCTTCACCCCGATGTACAACGCGATGTTCAGCAGCCTGCCCCACGAATCGATCCGCCTCGGATCGGGGCTGTACGGGCTGAAGGGCCAGCTGGGTCGATCCATCGGTATCGCGGCCATCAGCGTGCTCTTCACGGATCGTCTGGGCCTCCGCTACGCCTCTCTCTCCGAATCCCTGGTTCCCACCTCGCCCACCTTCCGGCTGAACCTCCAGCGCCTCTCCGCGGGGCTTCGCGATCTGGGCGCGCTCCATCCCGACGCGGGGGCCCAGCAGGTCCTCTACCGCAGGCTGGGCGAGGAGGCCTCCGCCGCCGCCTTCGGCGACTGCTACTTCATACTCGCCGGCTGTCTCCTCCTCTGCCTGATCCCGGTCTACTTCATCCGCCGCACCGCCCCACCCTCATAGCGTCCTCCTGCGAAGACCTCCCTCTCGCAGAGAGCGCCAAGAACGCAGAGAGATCCGGACCTCGGGTTCCCTGCATCCGTGGCGCTCGTGATTTAGCTATCTTCGGGCTTCTCTACGGTGCCGTGTCCTTCCCGCGTCTTCTTCGCGGTCTTTGCGTTCTTGGCGAGAGTCCGCTCTTGACTTGCCCTTCTCTTCGTGTTCTTCGTGGTCTTCGTGTCCTTCGTGGTATGCTTCCCTGCCTTTCGCTCACCGGCTCCCGGCAAGGACCTCCCTGAGCCGCTTCGCCACCACCACCTCCTCCTCACCCTCCATCATATACGGCATGACAGAGACCGCCTCCTTGTGCGCGAACATTTCTATGCGGGGATCTCCCTCGGACAGCTGCTTCGTCACGTCCTCGTAGGAGGGACCGACGGCGTCGGTGTCCCAGCTGATCCACAGCACCGGCGCCACGTTGGACCGCCCGGGCTGCCGCACCTCCGTCTTCACCGAGTCGATATCGGAAACCGCGTCCGTGATCACCTGAAGCCGATGCTCCCACCGCTTCCATTCGGCATCGTGATCGCGCTCGGCCCATTTGCCCACCGCCGCGAGGAGCCCCATGATCTCCTCTTTGCCGGCCTTCATTGGGCGGCCGAGGGAGTGGTGCGGCGCACCGTTGGCAAAGGCGGCCTGAAGGATCTCCTTCTTACCCATCACGAGCCCGGAGGCCTGCGGGCCTCTCAAGCACTTGCCGCCGCTGTACCCAACCACGTCCACGCCGTCCGCCAGGTAGCGGTTGGGCACGTCCGGTCGCTCCGCTGCCGCGTCCACCAGAGTCGGGATGTCGTGCTCGCGGGCGACGGCCACGATCTCGGGG
>JASLMQ010000148.1 GCA_030746455.1 Candidatus Latescibacterota bacterium | reverse complement strand
GATGCCCAGTTCCGCGAGGTCGGCGGCCAGGCGGAACGCGCAGTCTCGGCCATAGGAGGTGAAGGAGCGCGAGCCCACGATGGCAATGGCTGGGGCGGCGCGGGCCTGCAGGTCGCCCCGTGCGAAGAGCACGGGAGGGGGGGCGTAGATCCGCTTGAGCAGGCGGGGGTAGGCCGGGTCCTTGAGGGTGACGATCTGCACCTCCGCCCCCGCCGCACGGGTCATCTGATCGCTTGCCCAGGACCGGGAAGAGGCGCCCCGGATGGCTTGAGCCGTCTCCTCACCGATTCCCGGAACCTGGCACAGGCCGCGAAGGGGCGCCCGCAGGACGGCCTTCGGGCTCCTGAATCGGCTCAGTAGGCCGGAAAATGCCGCGGGCCCCAGGCCGGGCACCCCGGAAAGGATGAGCCAGTCGCGTACGTCTCCAGCCATCGAGGTCTCCCGGGTTCGCTGCCGATGCCACGGTGATCTGATGGCGTTTGACGCAAACCAGATGCCAGGAGGAAACCTCTGGAAAGACGCGGTGCTGGGATGTCGGCGGTGAAAGGGCTGTGCAGATGGGGCGATGGAGGAATGCGAGACGTTCAGGCGGAGGTGTCCTCGGTCGACCGGCCCGTACGGACCTTCTCGGCGAGGAGGCCGATCAGGTTCTGGATCCCCTCCCCGGTCACGGCGGATATGGCCAGGTCGGCGGCACCGCCCAGGCGGGAGGCCTCGCGCTCATCGGGGGGAAGCAGGTCGATCTTGGACGTAACGACCAGGGAGGGCTTGAGTAGGAGCCGGGGGCTGAAGTGCCTGAGCTCCTCGCGGAGGACCTCCAGGTCCTCAACGGGGGCCGGCTGGGAGGCGTCGATCAGGAACAGGAGCACGCGCGTCCGCTCGATGTGGCGCAGGAACTGGAATCCCAGGCCGCGGCCCTCGTGTGCGCCTTCGATGAGTCCGGGGATGTCGGCGACCACGAAGCTGCTGAAATCGTCAAGGGACACGATGCCGAGGTTCGGCTGCAGGGTGGTGAAGGGGTAGTCGGCGATCTTGGGATGAGCGGCTGAAACGCGAGAGAGGAGCGTGGACTTCCCTGCGTTCGGGTGTCCCACCAGGCCGACGTCCGCGATGAGCTTCAGCTCGAGCTCCAGGTGTCGCTCCTGACCCTCCTGCCCCGGGTCGGCCCGTTCGGGGGCCTGGTGGGTGGGTGTTGCGAAATGTGTGTTCCCTCTGCCTCCTCTGCCTCCTCTGAGCAGGATCACGGGTCCGTCGGCATCGGCCAGGTCCAAAAGCACCTCGCCTGTATCCGCATCCCGGACCACGGTTCCAGGGGGCGCCTGAATGACGGCGTCCTCGCCCCGTTTCCCCTTCCACTTCTTGCCCTTGCCGTGGCCGCCGCGGTCCGCGGCGATGTGCTGACGGTAGCGGTAGTCCAGCAGGGTGCTGAGCTGGGCGTTTGGCGCTACAACGACATCGCCGCCGTCTCCGCCGTCTCCGCCATCGGGTCCCCCGTGCGGGACGTACTTCTCCCTACGGAAGCTGCTGCAGCCGTTGCCTCCCTTGCCGGAGCGCACGAATATCTTGACCTGATCGACGAACATCGGGATCCAGACTCAGCCAGGAAGGCCCTCAGCGCGCGAATTTCGCTCTCAGCCTTTCGGCGATCGGTGGGGGAACGAAGGGCGTCAGGTCGCCGCCGAACTGCGCGATCTCGCGGACAACCGTGGAGCTGAGATAGGTGTACTCCACGCTTGGGGTGAAGTACACGGTTTCGATGCGCGGGTCGAGCTGGCGGTTGGCAAGGGCCGTGGCAAGCTCGAGCTCGAACTCGGTTGTGCTCCGGAGGCTTCTCACGATGGTGTGAACACCCCGCTTCTGGGCGAACTGTACGGTGAGTCCGGTGGACTGCGCGATTTCCAGGCCGGGGTAGTCGGGTGTAGCCTCTCTGATCATCTCGACCCGCTCGCCGGCCGAGAACAGGGGCTTCTTTTGCGGGTTGATCCCGACCGCGATGACCACGGTGTCGAAGATCCGGGAGGCCCTCTGGATGATGTCGAGGTGGCCGTACGTGATGGGATCGAACGTGCCTGGATAGAGAGCTGAAGTCATGTCGGGGCCCCTATGGCAACAAGGTCAGACCGGCATCCGCCTCTGGTAGCGACGGTGGAACATCCGCTGGATCGCGCTCCGGGACGGATCCCCCGAGGCCGAGCGAGGCGAGGCCGGCGGCAATGCAAAACGCCTCCTGCCTTCTGAGAAGCGCGTGTTGAGCCTCTGGCAGGCCGTGTGTGTCGCAGGAGGAAAGAGGCGCGAGCTCCGAGAGTCCCGGAGCTCCGGACCTCTCGAGGTCCTGTGCGATCTGGAGCCCCTCACCGGGAGCTCCGCAGATGAAGATACGGTCGTAGGCCGTCCGCTGCTGGTCCATCCCCCCGCCCTCATGTACCCAGCCCCGCACGAGCTCCCGAAGGTCCCGGTGCTCTGCGGCCTCCGGGCCGTACCCCGGTGTTGCCTGATCCCATCCATTCCGGCCTATGTGGACCGTCTCCGCGGCGACAAGCGTCCCGCCTTCGCCGGCGGCCAGTGAAGCCCAGGGAGGGTCGATCCACACGGCCGCGCACCGTCCAGGTCCCCAGGCCTCCGACATCTCGCAGGCCCGCACCATCGCCATGGGCTCCACCCCGAAGGCGTCGGGCGAGGCCCCGCAGCGGGCAAGCAGCTCGGCAAGCCGCTCGACGGTGCGCCGCCGGGCGGCCATCCAGACCGCCGCGCGTCTGGCGGCGTAGTATCGTACGATGTAGTCCTCGGGCGGCGAGATCAGGGCCTGCCCGACTTCCCAGGCGATCTGCTCCCGCCGGTCATCCCGGGAGGCCACCTCCAGGAGTACCTTCCGGATGTGGTAGAGCCCCGCGCCGAGGGAGGCGACCACCACGCCGAGCTCATCTTCCGCCTCCTGCAGGATCCCCTCCAGCCCGGCCTCGAGACGTTTCCGGGCGTCGGGATCTTCCAGACACGCCGCCCCGAAGGGCTCGGGCAGCTGGGCCTCGGCCATTGCGAGCAATCGGCAGCCGGGACGCCCCGCCTCGAGCGTGACCAGCCGCACGCTATGACCTGAGAGATGGATTCCAGTCGCTCGCATCACGGGGCGGACACCAGCGGCCTGATGCGCTCGACGCTCTTCGGACCGATGCCGCGCACGGCGGCCAGATCCTCTACGCGTCTGAAGGGCCCGTGTTCGGCCCTGTAGGCGACAATGCGGCGCGCGATGGCGGGTCCGATGCCGGGCAGCTTCTGCAGGTCTGCCTCCGAGGCCCGATTCAGATCTATGGGCGAAGGATCTTCAGTCGGACGAGTCGGCGCCGGAGAGACGGCCTCGCTGCCGTTCTTCGGTTCCTCCTCGGGGGTTGCCGGGGGGACCTCAATCGCGCCCTTGACGACCCGGAAGTCCGGTGTCTTGTCCGGGGCGTACCGCGAGACCAGACTGACGACGGCGCCCACCAGCAGGGCGGCCGACAGCAGGACCAGGGCGATCTGCTCGTTTCGGTTGAAGGAGAACATGTCTGAACGCGGGCAGACCCCTAGTTGAAGCGGATCTCACCCCAGAGCCGGAACTCCCAGGATCGATTGGTGAGGTCGCGCAGCCGGTCCTTCCGGTTCTCGTGGCGGAGTCGTGCCCCTCCGGTGAACTGGCTGCTGAACTGGTACTGCGCGGCCAGGCTGGCCGACCAGATGCCCTCGTGTCTGCGGATCACCGGCTCCACGGCCTCGTCGGGTGAGGTGCTGCGAGGGATTTCCTTCTGGAGCTCCTCGGATGTGGTGTAGCCGAGGTCGATGTCCACGTTGCTCTTGAGCCTCTCGAAGAACTGCAGCGTGTAGCCCAAGTTGGCCTGTAGGGCCGACCTCTCGTCGATGGTGGTACCGATCAGTCGTTCCTCGAGGGTCGGCTGGACCGCTGAGGTGTCGGCGATATTCCGCTGGTAGCGCAGGTCATTCTGACGGCTGCGGTTGCTCCTCAGTGTGGTAGACAGCTGGCCCTTCCACCTGGCGGTCCAGGCAATGAGGGGGTTGTAGTCGACCTTGGTGCCGTCGCTTGTGAGGGTCTGCGGGCCGAGGCCGCCCTCGCCTCGCCTGATGCGCACATCCTGATAGCTGGTGTTCACACTTGAGCTGGTGAGCACCCATCTGAGGATCGGGACGCGCTCCAGCCCCCGCCAGGCCGCACTGACGGTGGGCAGTGCGATGTTTTCGTCTTCCGTGTTGGCATTCCCGTGGGTCCAGGTGTGGGTGTAGTTCGCGCCGGCCTGTACGCTCAAGCCCAGGGGGAGGCGGAGGCCTCCGTTGAGGCCCGCGCGGTCGGTGATG
>JASLMQ010000147.1 GCA_030746455.1 Candidatus Latescibacterota bacterium | reverse complement strand
CCACCTCCGCCAATGTGCCGTTACACGACAGACTGTACTGATGCACCTGGCCGCCCGCCGCCCGGAAGAAGTCGACCACGTAGGTCTGTCCGTCGGGTCTGCGAATCTGTGCGGTCGTGCGCCGATACGCCTCACACTGGGGGTACACGTTGGCCCCGGAAGCCTGTACGACCTCGATCCCAGGACTGATGCCGAAAAGCTCCAGATTGGAGCCGCAGTCGCGTTCCTCCTGATCCCCTTCATCAACGATCACCAGGTTGTGCGACAGCGTGCTCTTGGCCCATTCCTGTCCCCGCCTGCCGTCGGGCAGCATGTGACCGCTGCCCGAGTAGTACCCGACGTCTCTCACCAGCTCCTCACCATAGGCATAGGTACTGAGACTCAGAACATCCCGCTGACGGTGGCCCGTGCGGGTGGTCCAGCTGTTCTCGTTCCCGTTCAGATAGACCGCCGTATCGTTCTCCTCGCGCCCCCCGCGCAGCACACCGACGTGCCATCCGGGAAACCATTCGGACTGCAGCGGAAGCGCCGAGGGTTCCTCGGCTCGAAGATCGGCCGGACGGTACCAGAGAGAGTATTCGCTCCCCTCCTCCGCCAGCGTGGCCCCCTGCACCACCTCCAGCAAACCGGCATAGCCCCCGCCCAGGCGAGCCGCCAGGAT
Organism: Candidatus Latescibacterota bacterium; assembly: GCA_030746455.1. Next base: position 2,287 of record JASLMQ010000147.1, on the reverse strand, counting down.
CTCTGCTGAGAGTACATTCGCCCCCGCGACGTACTGAGTGTCTCCGATGACGGGCATGCGGTTTCCGGGGCCGAGCATGCGCGACATCGCCTGGAGGGCAAGGGGGTAAGGGCCAGTCGCAAAGAGGTCGAGATCATCGATCCGAGGGCCGTCTTCCGGTTCGAAGCCAGGTGGATCGCTATATCCGTACAACAGATCCGCCACCTCGCGGGCGTTGGATAGGTTGTGTCCAGCGTAGCCCGGCGACTCGGTGTAGAATCCATCGTGATGGTACCGGTCCTCGAGCATCCTGGTGAATCCGTCCAGCGCGTGACGGGCGTGCGCGGGCCTCTCTGTGAGCATCCCCACAGCGGCGCTGAGGACGAAGACCGCCGTGCCCTTGTTGCTCAGCGAATTCCAGTGCTCCATGTCCGCGCATCCAGCCAGGATCAGGTCATCGATGATGCGGCGCTCCACATCCCCGTCGACCAGCGGGCGACCGTCCGGGTGCTTCGCATCGCGAACCAGATCGAAGGCTACCGTCATCGCCGTCAGGGGACCCGAATCGCTTCCCTTGCCGTGGCACGCCAGTCTCCCGGCGCCCCAGAAGCCGTTGTGCAGCGTGGAGTAGTCGTCATACCGGTGCAGGTCGTAGGCGTGGCGGACGGCATCCGGTGGGAAGCGCCCCCCTCGAGGGCCGTCCGTGCGCTCCTGCTCGCCCATGTTCGCGGCCACCTCTGCCGGTGGCCAGTCGGCGACGCTCCCGTCGTAGGAATGGTAGAGATAGTTCGGGTACACACGCGCGATGCGGTCCAGAATCCAGACCACCCGCTCGGCGTAGGCCAGTTCGCCGGTCACGGCGTAGAGCTTGGCCAGCGTCAGTGCCTGGCCATAGGCCCAGCCGACCTTGCAGAACCGAATCAACCCGCTGAAACTCGTCATCGTGGGGCGATCTCCGAGCCATTTCAGGGCGTGCTCGGATCGCGCCTCGGGATGGGCACGCTCCTCCGGGGTCTCGTAGTAGGTGAATGTCTGACCCATACGCGGGCACTCAAGCGTCCCCGTCTCCGGATAGGCCTCGTCTGGGTAGACCGCCCCGCAGCCGTTGCAGGTCAGCTGCTCCGGTTCCTCCGGACGCCAGGAGAATCGGGCTTGGCCCATCAGCGACTTCCCGCCCAGACACTGCGGGCAGTTCTGGCCGTAGGTGGTGCCCGGCGTCAGCTCGGGAATCAGATCTTCGTAGTAGTCCCGGTCCTGAGCCACGGCAAAGGCGGCCCCCCGCTTCCACCCCTCCACGATGCCCTGTGCCCATTCGTAGCGTTCGAGGTTCTTGCGCGCGTTCTCGATGTCCCGCGTCCTGTACATCGTGCGAGGCTCTGCCCACGCAGTTCCGCAGGCCATCAGAACCGCCCCGACCAGAAGGCCTGCCAAGACCCACAGCCCGGTCCCTCTCGACACCCAGAAGGCTGCGGCAGGCAGCAGGGCCATCGCCGGTATGCCAAGCGCTGCAATCTTCGTAGCGCGTCTGCCACGAACCAAGCAAGTGCTCTCCATCCCGGTACCTCCTTTACCTATCACCGTAGCTCGCTGCGAGTTCCTCCCGGATCCACTCATCGCGTTGCTCCAATCCTCAGCCCTTCGCGTTGATGTACTCGTACAGCTCCTTCCACTCACGCTCGAGCTCGTACTCCGGCATGGGCTTGCCCGCCCGGTCGTACCAGTAGCCCGAGTTCCCCAGGTCGCCCTCCTTCCGATGGAGGTAGGCGTGGATCCAGTAGGAATCGGTCGCATCGATCCCCTGCACGATCGTATGCGCCCCGTCCCAGTCCCCATCACGGTCCAGCTCCAGCGCTCGCCTCAGCTCGTCTATGTCGCTGCTCATCCTGATCTCCTTCTTTGCTTCCAAGGTACAGCTATCTGTTGATGATCGTACCGATATAGTCACGGGCTTCTTCAGTCATCACCACCTCCATGAAGCCCTCGTGTTCGAGGTCCAGGAGCGTCTGCTCGTCAACCGGTGTGCCGAGACGATTGTTCTCACCGCCGCAAAGCACCCGTGCGGCCAGGATCGTGCACCTCGTGTTGTGCTCGGGATGCTTAACAGGATACCTGTCCTGCGTGCTTCCCTGCTCCGCAGTCGCCTTGAGTTCCTCGAGCCCTTCCTTGCCGGGCAGGTTGAACAGGAACGGCGGGGGCGGCGTGAAGCCGGCCTGCAGCATGGACTGCGCGACTTCCTTGGCCCGCTTGAGTACGAAGGGCTGCCCGAGCCCCTGTGCCGGTACGATAATGTCGTGATCGTCCAGGAATC
>JASLMQ010000146.1 GCA_030746455.1 Candidatus Latescibacterota bacterium | reverse complement strand
GTGGTGGCAGACGCCCGTGTCCTGTCCGGGAAAGTGACAGGTCTGTGCGGCGAAGATGGCATCGAGACAGAGCCGGTCGGCGCGCTCGAGCAACATCCTGCGGGCCGTAGCGGCACGGGGATCCTTCTCCTCCCGCTCCGCCACCTGCATGCCATGGAACTCCGGGCTGTAATAGGAATTCGCGTGGGTCACGAAGCTGTCTTCCACGGGCAGCTCGGAGAATGCGGCCGGCGTGGTCTCCACACAACAGATGTCGCCGGTCGTGTCGCCCAGGGTGTAGTTGAGGCAGACCATTCGGCGCGTGCTGCCGAACAGGGCCACGGCATCGCGCGTCGTGGCCTGCTGAAGGAGCATGCGGGAGAGGAAGCAGTAGGGCACGCCCGGTCCCGCCCACTCGGGTCCGGACTCCGTCGGCGCTTCGGTGGGCCGGTAGGGCAGCTGGTTGGCCGAAATCGCGATCTGTTCGGACATCCCGGGCCGGCCGACGCTGCCAGCAAGGGCGAAGGCCAGAAAGGCGGGCCCGTCATCCGGCTTGCCGCTGAGGAGCACGATGTAGGGAAGCAACACCTGGTACCAGTCCATGTTCCAGGCCACCAGCGTGCCGCCGGGTGTGCGAGCGGCGAAGCTGGTGCACTCGTCGGTGATGGATACGGCAGACCGGCTTTCCTGGCACCCCTGCCACTGGCCCATTTCGGCCGAGCAGCTGAGGCGAAAGGCGTCGTCGAAACCGATCTCGGCACCGGCCGCGATGCCCTCGACCTCCTCGAGCAACTCCGGGGCCGCCTCGCGTACCACGGGGACCGCTTCCGCCATCGCGTGGTGCGCTCCATCTCGGTACTTCTCGTGACGGAGGAACACGCCGTCGAAGATGCCCGCGAGGCCGTGGATCCGGTCACGGCACCGGATGCCGTATTGTCGGCCCATCTCGAAGGGGCTGCCCTGCATTTCGACAACAGGAAACCGCCTGGCCTGCTTCACACCTGAATCCTCCCTTGAGGCTCACGGTCCGACAGATAAGACCGCCACCGGTTACCGCGAGGACCACCAAGAAAGCGCCGCCCTTCGATTCGATCGAAAAGCGGCTCAAGGACCGTTCGTTCGACTCCCTTCGCCGGTATGACCCGGATCAGGTTCAAAGGGTATGATCTCAGCTCGGTAGACGAGCACCCCTGCAGATGTGGCTCCGAGATGCGCTAAAGATACCGCTTTGCCCTGTTGCCGTCAAGCAGAGCGGACGGGGTTGCGGCCCGGGCCAGTGTACGCGCTCAGTACACGGCCTTCATCCGGTTGAACCATCGGTGGACCGGGTCCTCGAGCTCGGCCATGTGACGATCCATCCTGTCCAGGAGATCACGTCGCACCTCGTCGTACTCCGGGTCGCCATAGCGGTTGTGAAGCTGGTAGGGATCGTCGACAAGATCGTAGAGCTCGCCTTTGTCGAAAGAGTTGAAGGTGAGCTGGTGCGTGCGCGTTCGGACCATGCGCTGGTTGACGATGGTGAAGTGGCGATCGAACAGACAGTAGACCTCATCGCGCTGGAAGGGAAGCTCGCGTCCGAGCATCGCGGGCTGGAGCGAGTGGCCGTCCATCTCGTCAGGGACATCGAGGCCGGCGATGTCGAGGGCCGAGATGCCGGCCTCGTGCAGGTAGACGAAGTCGTCGTTGACGCTCCCCGGCTGCTCGCATTCGGGGTGGGCGATGACGAGAGGGATGTGATAGATCTCATCGTACATGAACTCGCCCTTCTCGATGAGCCTGTGGGCGCCCATGCAGTCCCCGTGATCGGTCGTGTACATGACGATGGTGTTCTCCGCCATCCCGAGCCGCTCGAGGGCGGCCAGGATGCGGCCTACCTGGTCGTCGATCAGGGCGCAGTAGCCGTAGTAGCGTGCAGAGATCTCCTGGAACCCGCGCCAGCCATAGCTGCCCAGGCCCCACATCTTCTCGACGAGGGACTGGACACCGGGCTTTCCCTCGAAGGTCTCGCAGTAGCTCGGGTGCTCTGGGATTTCGTCCGGGTCGTACATCGAGAAGTAGGGCTCCGGCACGAGACACGGCGTGTGCGGGCCCCAGAAGTTCGTCCAGAAGAAGAAGGGCTTGTCCTGCCCGCTGAACTGCTCGAGGATGCGGATGGTTTCCTCGGCTACGAAGTACTCGATGCAAGACTCCACGGGTCCGTCGTGGAGGGCGTACATCTCCTGGGTGTTGCAGCCGGGGTTGGTGCCCACGAACCGTTCCTTCACCTCCGGCCGGCCGAATCCCCCCTCGTCGAGGTAGACCTCATACCAGTTTGGCTTGTTCAGCGGCCCGCCACCGTAGGTATTTCCCGGCAGCACGTTGGCGGCCGGCCACGCGTAGCCGATGAAGTCCTTGCCGACGAAGCCCAGGTCGCTGGGGCCCTTCTGCTGGTCCACGTGCCACTTGCCCGCGTATCCGGAGACGTAGTCCGCCTCGTCCAGATAGTGATTGAGACCCCGGATTCCCTCGTTCAGACAGAGCCCGTTTGCGGTGACGCCGTTCTTGTGCGGGTAAAGACCGGTGTAGAAGGCCGCGCGGGCGGGCGAACAGATCGCCGTGGGCGTGAAGGCGTTGTCGAATCGGACGCCACGCCGGGCCAGGGCGTCAATGTTGGGGGTCCGGCAGATGGCATTCTGCCCATAGGCGCTCACGGTGTCGATTCGCTGTTGGTCGGACATCAGCACGAGGATGTTGGGTCTAGAATCCGGCATGATCGTGCTCCATTGTGTGCAGAGAAGCGTAACTACGAACGGCGCCAAAGACGCGAACGTGGGAAGGGTCTGGCGCATCCAGTTGGAGACAGAGAATCGACAGAATCAGGTTGAATGATAGGGACCCATGGCGAGGGTGTCAACGGCTTTCAATGGCTGGAGGGTCCTCAAATCGCTTGACTTTGCAGGGCCAATGGCTATCTAGGGGCCTAACTGGATATGGACCGCAATCGGCAGACATCCGAAGGCATCCAAGAGGAGGATTTCACTGTGGCGGGCATCAAGCTGGCAGTCCACGCAGGACCCCATCGGAGAGTCCAATGTCCGGTGTCGGCGGAGATCGAGGTTCCGGCAGACGTGTCGGAGGTGACCATGACCAGCGGCGGGAAGCCGGTGCCGTGTCAGGCCCGTCGGAAAGACGACGCCCTACTGGTGAGCTGGATCCTCGATGACCTCGATGCGGCTGCAACCCGTGAGTACGAGGTGGTCCCGGGCAGCGGCGAGGGCGGAGACAGCAAGGGCGTAGTGCTGTCTCAGAAGGGGGACGAGGTCGAGGTCACCATCGACGGGGCCCTGTTCACTTGCTACCGACACGGATCGGAGCTGGCGCGTCCCCACCTGTACCCGATCATCGGTCCGTACGGAGATGGGATCACGCGCCGTCTGGCCCGGGAGGAAGACGGCAGGTCGATGGACCACCACCATCACCGGTCGATCTGGGTTTCTCACGGAGAGGTGAACGGGTTCAACAACTGGGCGGAGAACGAGGGTCACGCGAGGACCGTGATCCGAGAGCTCGAAGCAGTGGAGGATGGACCGGTGCTGGGCCGGATCGCGGCCGTCGGCGCGTGGGTGGGAACAGAGGGCTGGGTCGCTCCGGGCGGGTCGGACGAGCTGCTCGAGGAGCGGACGGAGTGGACGTTCTACAACACGCCGGCCGACCGGCGCATCATCGATCTGCGGGTCACGCTGACGGCCCTCAAGATCGATGTGCTGTTCGGCGACACCAAGGAGGGCGGCCTCGCCGCGGTGCGGGTGGAGGAGTCCATGGAGGCGCGATCCGAGCCGGGAGGCGTGATCGAGAATGCCAACGGCGGGATCAACGAGGACGAGACCTGGGGGAAGCGGGCGGCCTGGTGCGACTACTCGGGCCCCGTAAATGGCAAGAACGTGGGCATAGCGCTGATGGACCACCCGGACAGCTTCCGTCACCCCACGTACTGGCACGTCCGGAACTACGGGCTGATGACGGCCAATCCCTTTGGCCTGTCACACTACCACAACGATCCCACACGGCGGGGCCACCACGTCCTCAGTCCGGGTCAATCGCTCGAGGGGATCTACCGGTTCTACGTCCACTCCGGGGACGCCACGGAGGGGGACGTGAGGGAGCGGTATCACGACTTCGCCAATCCGCCGAAGGTGGAGACCTGATAGGCCGGAAAGCTGGAACCACCCCACTCCGCGGCAGGGAGGCGCCGCTTCCACCTACGCACCTGGCGGTGCTTCGGCGGACAGGTCGAGGGGCAGGCAGAGAGCACCGAGACCACAGAGGAAGGCTGGAATCTGGGAAGAGGCGCGGGTAGGACTGGGGATGGCGGGATCCCGGAGCGCGTCTCAGGGCTTGGCGGAGCCGGTGGGATGGAAGCGTTGCGGAATATGCCCCAGTGTAAGGCCGGGGCGGTTCTGCACTGAGGTCGAGTGCACATACGCCCTTTCAGCGCCGTGCCTCCGGCTCGGCCCTGAAAGATGGCCCGCGTTGCGAGAGCCGGGCTCGGAGAAGGCACGGACTGGAGGCTGTGGGTAGAGACAGGACCGTGATGGTGTGGCGAAGTGCAGGGGGTGAAGAACTCGAGCTGAGCAGGAGGACAAGTGATGGCTGACGAGGTAAGAATCGCGATCGTCGGGTTGGGCGTGGGCAGGAACAGGGTGAAGATGGCTGTGGAGGCCGAGGGCGCCAGGCTGGTCTGTGTGTGCGACCTGCAGGAGGAGAAGGCGGCCGAATATGGTGAGGAAGCGGACTGCGACTGGACCACGCGTTTCGAGGACGTCCTGTCCCGGCCGGACGTGGACGCGGTCGGCATCTTCACGCCCAGCGGCACCCACTGCGACCTGGCCGTGCAATCGTTGGAGGCCGGCAAGCACACGTTCACAACCAAGCCGATGGACATCCGGGTCGACAAATGCGAGAACGCGATCCGGGCCGCCGAGGAGGCCGGCAAGATCCTGGCTTTGGACTACAACAACAGGTACGGGAAGCTGAACAAGCAGCTCAAAGCCGCTCTGGACAGTGGGCTGCTCGGGAAAATCATTCTGGGTGACGTGCGGATGAAGTGGTACCGCGAGCAAGGCTACTACGATGGTGGCTATCCGCCCGGCTGGCGCAGCCGGACCGAGACCGAGGGCGGCTCGATCGCGAACCAGGGCGTGCACTTCGTGGACCTGATCTACTGGTTCCTGGGGCCGGTGCGCGAGGTCTACGGCCGCGTGGGAACCGTGGGGCACCAGATCGAAACCGAGGACCTGTGCGTGGCGCACCTGACGTTCCAGAGCGGCGCGTGGGGCCTGATCGAGACCACGACGGTGAGCACGCCCCACCTGGGAACGACGGTCGAGATCACGGGGACCGAGGGCACGCTGGTGTGGAAGGACAACGACATCGAGCTCTACCTGGGCCAGGGCAAGAAGGGGGAGCCCGTAGACCTGGAGGAATACGAAGTGGAGCCGGGGCCGAAGAACATCATCGAGGATATGGTGAGTGCGATCGCCCACGGAACGGCGCCGGCCGTGTCGGGCGAGGAGGGGAAGAAGGCGGTCGAGATCTTCACGGCGGCCTACGAATCGTCCAAGATCGGGCAGCCGGTGGTGATCAACCAGTGAAAGGTGACGGCGGACCACGGACCACGGACGCCGGTGCCCCCGCTGAGGCCCTGGAAGAAAGGCTCGGCAGGCTGCTGAGAGATCGCGGCTGGAGCATCGCCGTGGCGGAGACGACGACGGGAGGAATCGTGTCGTCCAGAATCGTGGGTGTGCCCGGCAGCTCCGAGTACTTCGAGATGGGCATCGTGGCCTACAGCACCTCGAGCAAGATCGAGGTGCTGGGGATCACCGATGAACAGCTCGAGGAGCACGGTGCCGTGAGTGAAGAGACCGCGCTGTCCCTCGCGGAGGGGGCCCGGCGGGTGAGCGGGGCAACGGTCGGATTGGCGGAGACGGGGATCGCGGGGCCGATCCGCGGGCAATCGCCCAAGCCCATCGGCTCGGCCTGCTTGGCCGTGTGCGGCCCCCCGGGGAACCGATCGGAATCGTGCGTGTTCGCCGGTGACCGGCAGGAGATCCGCGACCAGATCGCCGCCCGCGTGCTGGAGATGGCCATATCATACGTGGAGAATATGGGCGTTTCTGCTTGACTTTGGCCGCCCTTTGGTATAAATTGAACGTCTGGACCGTCGATAGACCATCCAGGCTTGGGACGATGGGGGGCAAAGACCCGGATGCCGCGGTTTTTGCCCTTCTTGTTTCGGCCCGCGATGGATTCCCGCAACCCACAGGTCGGAGGCCCTATGGCCAAAGAGGAAAAGGTTACGCTGGACGGCAGCATCGTCGACACCCTTCCCGACGGTCAGTACACCGTTGAGGTGGAGGGTGGTCATCAGATTCTCGGGTACACGTC
>JASLMQ010000145.1 GCA_030746455.1 Candidatus Latescibacterota bacterium | reverse complement strand
AACGGTACGGGACACTGGGTGGCAACATCGGTCCGGGCATGGTCGTGGCGGGGGGGCTGGACCGCGAGGCCGATACGACCCTGCCCGGCGGCATGGCCGGCATCGTGGCGGAATTCATGGAACGCCTTAAGAGTCTCCGGGTGGGGGAGGAGACCTTCAACCCGGAGGAGGCCAGCATCGCCTCCTACCTGGCCTATGAGATGTCGCGGGAGGCCGGGGTCGAGGTGCTCCTCCAGGCCTCGGCGTCGGATCCCATCGTGGAGGACGGCGTCCTGCGTGGTCTCTTCGTTGAGACCGTTTCTGGACGGGTGGCCGTTAAGGCGAAGGTGACCGTGGACGGGACGGGGTCAGGTGCGATCGCGGAACGGGCAGGCGCGGGAATGGTGGCATACCTGGAGCCCTGGGATGAGTATGCCGAGTACATTCGGCCGCCGTACCTCAGGAAGGACGACGCCACTCATTACAATGACACGGGACTGCTCTGCGCCGCCGGCGGCATCGACAAGGCCGCGTACCAGGCGTTCGCGGAAGCGGACGCCGAGCTCTCCGAGGAGGATACCGCGTGGGCCGAGAAAAGGGGGATGCTGCGGGAGCCCCCCAGGGGCTATCCCCGGGGGCTCGTCGCGGCGCTCCGTCGAGCGGACGAGGACGGCAGCTATCGACCGCGAGATGAGGTGGAGCCGGGCGTGCGGATGTCCACGACCCACCAGTTCGGCGGACCTGATGATGCGCTGGGGGTCTTCGCGGTGATTTGTACGGGTGCCGTGGACGCCGGGGACCACGCCCAGGTGTCGCGAATCGAGGGCGCCATGCGCGCGCAGGCCTTCAAGGCGGTGGCCTTCTACCGGGCGAACGCACCGGGATTCGAGACGGCTTACCTGGCCTTCTGCGCGCCCTTCCTCGGTTGGCGGGGCGGCCCCCACATCGAGGCCGACCACACGCTCACGCCGGAGGAGTGCTTCTCGGGGGCCCTGTTCGACGACGTGCTTTACCGGAACATCCACGAGCACGAGCACGGAGGTGCCGCGTCCGGGTTCGATGTGCCCTATAGCATCACGCTGCCGAAGGGGATCGACGGGCTCCTGGTGTGCGGACGGGGTGCCGCCTACCTCCGGCGCGGCCACGACCCGAGCGGAATGCGCGCGCGGCCGAGCATGATGGTTTTCGGACAATGTGTGGGAACCGCCGCAGCAGTCGCGGCGCAGGACGGGGCGACGCCCAGGACGGTCGACATCAAGAAGGTACAGAGGCGGCTGGTGGAGGATGGGATCAACCTTGGGGAAGAGAAACGGCTGAAGGAGCTGGGGTTGGGGTGAGAGGGACCCTCCTTCGCCGCTTCGGAGGGTTGACGACGGACCACTGACCACGGACGACGGCTGACGGCACGGGTGCAAAAGCGAATGATGATTATCGAACAGGCAATGTAGAATGACGAAGGCGAGGCGGGCTTCCCGTTCGACATTCGGAGTTGCTTGTTCGACATTCGATATTCGGTTCTTGATTCAGTGTTGACTGGGGACGGGGCGAGGCTGAAGGGACTGGGACTGGACTGAGGAGGCCGAGGAGAGGCAGGGAAACGCAAAATGCAGAATGAACGGATGGTTGAACCCGAGAGAGAACGCGACGTGGTCTACGACGTGGATGTGGCCGTGGCGGGAGGAGGCGTCGCCGGCGTCTTCGCCGCGCTGGGCGCGGCGCGCCAGGGCGCGGAGACGGTGCTGATCGACCGTTTCGGCTATCCGGGCGGCAACATCGGTCCCGGGATGATCAACGCGGGTGGTATCTATCCGAAGGACGTGACCGGTCCAAGCGGTCGGCCGGTGATGACGCACGTGTACGGCGGTCTGACAGGGATTCCGAAGGAGTACTTGGATCGGCACGCGGAGCTGTGCGGTCGGTCGGCGGGGAACCTCGTGAACGCCAACGTGGCGTCGTACCTTGCGATGAAGATGATGGAGGAGGCCGGGGTCAAGATGCTGCTGTCGGCCTACGCGTCCGATCCGATCATGGAAGGCAACCGTGTGACCGGCCTGTTTGTCGAGACCAAGTCCGGTCGTCAGGCGGTGCGCGCCAAGGTGGTCATCGATGCGACGGGCGAGGCCGACGTGGCGCGGCGGGCGGGGGGGCCAGTCCTCTACCCGAGGCCGGAGTACACGGAGGTGGACCACCACTCGCCCACGGGTGCGGGCCTCTACTACACGGTCGGCGGCGTGGACTCCGATCGCTGGGAGCGGGCGAGAGAGCAACAGCCGGCCGAAGCGGACCTCGAGTGGGCGAAGGACACGGTGGGGACGTTGAACGAGCGACGGGCCTACCTGGCGCCCCACCTCCGGCGTGCGTGGGAGGCCGACGACAACAGAGCCCTGCTGGGCGGCGGCCTGTTCAGAATGGACATCGACGGCTACGGAGACGTGTCTGTCCTGGACACGTGGCCGTCTCCAGACCCCGGCATCGCCCACCGATGCACGGGTTTCGTTCGGGTGGACATGGCCGACGGCGTGCAGGTGTCGCGCGCCGAGGCCGTCGCCCGGATGGCGATCTTCGAGACGGTGGAGTTCTACAGGAATTACGTGCCGGGCTTCGAGGGTGCCTATCTGCTGGCCGTCGCGCCCTATTTCGGGTCCAGGGGCGGGCCCTGCATCGAGGGCGAGCACACGGTGACGCTGGACGATTTCGAGCAGGGCCGCCGATTTCCGGACGTGCTCTTCATCTTCGGCCACGTCAGTGGTGGCAAGGACGTTGAGCTGGGCCACGGTGATTGGACCGACCTGCCCTACCGGTGTATGCTGCCCAAGGAGCTGGCGGGCCTGATCGCCGTGGGCCGCAGTGCTTCGGGGATCCCGGACACGATTATCCGGGGACGAACCAAGGGCATGCACATGGGCGAGCTGGGTGGGATCGCCGCCGCCCTGTCGGCGAGGAACGGCACAACGCCCAAGGCGCTGGAGGTGAAGGAGCTCCAGAGGGCCGCGATCGAGGCCGGCTACTATCTCGGAGATGAGGCAAGGCTGCAAGAGCTCGGGCTGGCGTGAAGTCTACCGCGGGACCCCCCTACGCGCTTGACGCGCTACGGTGGGCAGGCCACAGGCGGCAGGCGATCGAAAAGCGTTGACACACCCCTGCCCGTGACGTTAGATTGTTACCATCATGACAAGTGTTCTCAAGAACGGCGGGCCGGCAATCCTGGGGCCGGTCTCCAAGAAGACCCTTGCCCAGGAAGTCGTCGCCATCCTGAAGCGGTTCATCCTTGTCGAGGGACTCGCCGAGGGAGACAAGCTTCCTTCAGAGCGTGAGCTGACGGCCGCGCTCGGTGTGAGTCACCGGGTGGTGCGTGAGGCTCTGGGTATCCTATCGGGGCAGGGCATCATCGTCAAGGAGCACGGTCGGGGTGCTTTCGTGCAATTTTTCGACCGTGGACTGCTGGAGGAGGATGAGGTCCTCCCGTTTCTGGCCTCCCAATCGCCCACCGACCTCTACGAGATCCGTTGCGCAATCGAGGTGGGGGCGATGTGCGTGGCTGCCCAGCATGCGACGCAGGAGGATCTTGCCGAGCTGGAAGCTATCGTAGAGGAGATGACCCCCAAGGTGGAGCGGGGGGAGAGTCTTGCCGCCGACGAGATCCGGTTCCACCGCTGCCTTCTTAGGGTGACGCACAATGAGCTCATCCGGCAGCAGGATTCCCTTCTTACGGAAAGCCTCCGATACAAGTACTACAAGGACCCTGACAGGCTGTCCCGGAGTCGAGGAAATCCGGTGACGATGGCGGAGCACCGCGGCATCATCGAGGCTCTTCGGGACCGGGACGGGCTGAAGGCGATGCGGCTGATGCATACCCACGTTGCCAGGGTGCTTATGGTCGCGGAGGGGCAAGGGTCGTTGGCGCCGCAAGACTGAGCCTGAGCCGGGGGCCGTACCGTGGGGCGTTGCCCGCTCACATATCATGAACGTAAAGGGCTCCATGAGTAGCCCAGTCGATAGCCACCCCTTCCTTAGGACGGAATACCACGGGAAGGGGTGGCTTCTTTGCTTTGTTCTCTGTACGCGGGGATGGGTTCACGCCAGGGAAAGGGACCGAACATGCCGAGGGCTTTCGGGCAACTGGAAATCAGCAACCTTCGTGAGGTCTTCAAGAGCAAGCAATTGGGGTGGCGACAGGGGGGATTCGTCACCCGGCTCGACGAGGCCTTCGCCGCCTTCACGGGCTCGAGATTCGGGATCTGCCGCAACTCGGCGATGACGGCCCTGGCCCAGGCGGTGTCGGTCTCCGGTGCGGGATGCGGAGACGAGGTGATCTGCGATCCGCTCGTCCACTTCGGCGGGGTGGCGGCACTGTCCTTCAACTGCGTCCCCAGATTCGTGGACGTGAAGTACGATACGTACCTGATGGATCCCGACGCCGTGAGGAAGGCGGTTACGCGGCACACGAAGGCGCTGATCGTCACCAACCTCTGGGGGCTGTGTGCGGAGCTCGACGCGCTGAGAGCCATCTGTCGGAAGCACAAGATCTTCATGATCGAGGACTGCGCGCACGTGATCGGCGCCCGCTGGAGAGGAAAGCATGCCGGGACTTTCGGAGACCTGGGGTGTTTCAGCTTCCAGCAGGGGAAGCACATCTGTACCGGCGACGGCGGGGTGATGGTCACCGACAGGGAGGACCTCCACCACGCGTTGTACAACGAGTGGGCCTTCAAGGGGGAAAGCCCGTCGTTCCTTACGCTGAACTTCCGTATGAACGAGCTGACCGCGGCGGTGGGCCTGGCGCAGCTTGAGCGCTTCCCGGAGTACCTGAAGGAGTACAACGCCGCGCTCGAGATGTACAACGAGGCGATTTCGGACTGCCTGTGGCTGCGCAACCGGACGGTCCCGAAGCAGGCCGAACAGGCCGGGTACAACTGGGCGTGTCTGTGGGAGGGCGACGGGCACGGGATGAAATACGATCGGTTCAAGGCGATCGCCGCAGAAGAGGGCGCGCCGTTCAGATACGAGTTCACGGAGCGGCCTGCCACCGAGTTCCCGATCTTCCGGAAGTCGACGGCCTACCACAAGACGGATTGCCCGGTGCGGTGCCCGTTCTACAAGGGTTCATACAGTGCCGCGAAGACCAAGCTGCCCGTCGCCGCGGACATCCTGAAGCGCGTGATGACGGTTGGTCTCATCGAGAAGAAGCCGTCGCAGGTGAAGGCGGAGTGCCGGGCGATCCGGCGGGTGATAGCCAGGATGGAGGGAGAGTGATGGGACTGCGATGCGGCGTGATCGGGCTGAATCGCGGCAAGCTCTTCGTCAAGGCCTTAGCGGCGAACGAGCACTGCGACGTGGTCGCGGTGTGCGATCCCGATGAGAAGGTGTTGGCCGACCTTTCAGGGCTGGAGACGTTCACCGAGATCGAGCCCTTCCTCGGCTTCGGGCTCGACGTGGTTGCCGTGATCAGCCCCGGCCCCGTGCATGCGGCGCAATCGGTCGCCGCGATGGAACAGGGGGCGCATGTCCTGACGGAGACCCCGTGCGTCTACTCGCTCCAGGAGGCCCGCCAGGTGGTGGAGACGGCGGCGCGCACCGGAAGACGGTACATGCTCGCCGAGAACTACATCTGGATGGGATGGGCCATGGCCTTCAAGCAGCTTATCGAGGAGGGGAAGCTGGGAGAGATCGTCTACGCAGAAGGCGACTACACCCACGACTGCCGGGACCTGATGTTCTACGACGACGGGGAGAGGGTCCCTTACTCGGAGCTGGACAAGCACCCGGATGCGACGCCGGCGTGGAGAGCGACCGACCTGCCGCCGCTGCTCTACTGCTCGCACACCCTGGGGCCGATGCTCCATCTGATGGGCGACCGGATCGTGAGCGCCTTCGGGTTCGGTGTCGAGGACAAGGGTATGCCAGGACGGGTGCCCACCGACCTCGAGTCGGCGTTGTTTCAGACAGAGACGGGCGCCACCATCCGACTCACGAACGGATTCGCTCTCGCACAC
>JASLMQ010000144.1 GCA_030746455.1 Candidatus Latescibacterota bacterium | reverse complement strand
CTGCACGATCCCTTCTCCTAGATCCGGTCGATCGAACTGCCACGCCATCCACGCGTCCTCCTCCAGGCTGTACCGAGCGAGGGGGTAGTAGTCGCCGTAGAAGCAATGCCGTAGGGACATGTACTCGTCCATAAGCTTCTTCAGGAGGCCGACGTCGAACTCCTCCTGAGATGGTGGGTCCGGCGGATCTGTGTAGAAGCGGTCGACGAGCGTCTCGATCGTCGCACGCAGTCCGGGGCTGTACGCACTGCGGAAGGCGTACGGGTCCAGTTGCCGGACCGTGCCACTGGTCAGGGGCGCCCAGAAGGAGATGCCGTGCGTCTGGGCCTGCAGTCCCTTCGGATTGAAGGCGCGGTCGGCCTCGTGGATGCCCCCGCACTGATAGTCGCACCGGTGCATGAACACGGCCCGTTGGATGGTCTCCAGGTCCATGGTGACCGCGCCGCCGCCGCAGCAGTCGATCACCAGATCCGGGAAACGATCCAGCAACGCATCCCAGAACTCGTAGAGACCTTCGACGGTACGCGCCCAGTTGATGCCCCTTCGATCATCGCTGGAATCCGGTGGCGCGTGGTGGCCCTTCGAGTCCCAGCGGAAGATATCGATCCCCAGATCGGCGATGCGGTCTCCATAGTGCTGGATCAACCACTCGTTCATCATGGGGTTTCCGTTGTCGATGCCGGGGTGCTCGTCGGAGAGGAGCTCCGGGCGATACTTCCGGACCCTATCGAGGTGGGGATAGATCGCCTGGAACCGGGTCCTCTTGCTGCCCCCAAACCAGAGCAGGTACTTCATGCCGTGTTTGTGCACCGCATCGGATACCTCCCGTACCCCATCGGGGAACTTCGTCTCGTCCTCGACGTCATCCGCCAGATGCTCACGGGCCTCTTCATCGGTTCTTGGCGCGCGTTGCCAGCCGAGATCATTCCACAGGTACTCGATGGGCAGTCCGTGCTCCGCATACCAGTCGACCAAGCCGATGTTCTGTTCTGCGTTGTGCCATTGCGTGCCCATGCCCATTGGCACTTGGACCACCTCCCCGTGCCGCCGTGGTGAGTAGTGGTCCAGCAACAGTCGGCGCCACATGTTGTGGGCGCGGATGCGGTCGTCATCCCAGAACATGACCAGCACGCGAGGTGTCCGGATGTGCTCGCCCGGATGGAGGAGGAAGTGCGCCCCTCTCATGCTTTCCGGCCGGTACGGCGCAATCCACTCGGTCATGGAAACGTGGACGTCGAGCGAGCACTCGGTACTGCGGATGAAGTCCGCACGCCAGGGAGCCGTCCAGCCGATCCCCGCGATGATGCCTTCGTTCGGCCATTCCACGTTGAAGAAGGGCAGGTTGGGCTCCGAAGACACCCCGCCGATGGTGACGTGTGCGTCACGGCCGAGGACGTGCTCGTGGGGCTCAAACGCCCGGATCGAGTGGACGCCGCCCGTGGCGTGACGCATGACGAACTCGCCGGGCTCTTGGCGCACCGCAACCGTTTCGAACTCCCCCTTCCACTCGATCCACCGTTTCCTGTATTCGGGGGCGCCCGGTCCAGGACGAGTCAGCGAGATGTCCATCGCGAGCACGTCTTCGATGATCGGCGTATCCGCGTCCCCGTTGTTCCCAAAGGTGACGAGCCATTCGACGGCGGGGTAGTCCGAGTAGACGATGGCCTCACACCGTACCTGCAGGCCGGTCCTGGGGTCGTCATAGGTCAGCACGCGCTGAGTGCGCTGCTCGTCGAGCTCTGTATTGGCGCGGTCTATGTCCCAGGTCCACTTGGCCTGCGACGCCAGTGGCAGGAACTCTCGGGACGATTCGCCTCCGTAGGTGAACGAGAAAGGTAGGTCCGGAGGCAGGCCGTCGATCTTGTCCGCAACCCAGTCACGGGCCTTCTTCATCTCCTCCGGCGACGGAGAGACCGCGTAGGCGTCCCGCGAAAGGGCCAGCGCGACGGTGAGCACCTGCATGGCTCGTATCTCCCAGTTTGCCCTCAGTAGGCGGCATCACGATCTTCTTCAAGACACTCGGCCGCATCCTGTCCCCGATGACGTACCAATGGACCACCCACCGTGCCTCGCGTCAAGGGACTACGCCACCGGGGTGCTATAATATGCGCGCGTTCTTGTTGCGGGCAGCTACCGATCGCAACAACTGAGAGGGAGTTGATCCATGCGATTCATCACCTACCTCACGTGGGGCCTCGTTGTCGTGCGGGGCCGCCTACACGGCGGTCGCGGCTGAATACGGCTGGGAGGCGGAGGACTTCACGACTTCCGAAGGCGACCTCCTCGGCGTGTTCGATGTGCCGTTGACTGCGGCAGACTTCGACGGAGCGGAGTACACGATCGACGAGGCATACGGTGACCGGTTCATCGGCAGCGCCGAGAATGCCGGGGCCATGGGAGGGCTGTTCATCGTCACTTACGACATTGAGCTGCCCGCCGGCGGCGACTGGTACTTCTGGGGCCGCGGGATCGGTCCGAAAGACTGGGACAACTCGTTCTTCTGGATCATCGATGAGGCACCCAACATCAGCGGGGCCGGTATGAACATCTGGGACTTCAACGAGCTCACTGGGCAATCGAACAACTTCCCGTTCGGCAACCCTCCGCCGAGGGAGGTCACGTACGGTTGGGCTTGGTACCGGATAAGCAGCCGTGCGGGGCCGTTCGAAGGGGGCGGCGACGAGGCCGTGCCGATAGAGCTGTCGGCCGGGTCCCACGCCTTCCACCTCGCGGCGCGTGAGGATGGCGCGTACATGGACGTGCTGTTCGCGACGACGGACCCGGACTTCGACGCGAACGCGACCGCTCCTTCGGAAGCGATGATTCAGCCACTGGCCGTTGCGCCCGGAGGCAAGCTGACCACGACCTGGGGCAGCATGAAGAGCCGCATCTAGGCGCGTCGTTCTCCGAGGTCTTGAGCGGATTGCGTGGACTCGATCGGCGCTGACTATGGGTTGTTGCCGCCTAACAGGCACACTCGGGGAGACAACCCGATGTCCATGCAGCGAACGGATCTCAATAGCTCGTATCTCTCGGTTTGCCCTCCATGAGCGGCATCACGATCTTCTTCAAGAAACTCGGCCGCACTGACCTGTCCCCAATGACGGACCAATGGACCGCCCACTGTGCTGACCTG